>NZ_JABEPH010000368.1:0-5761 GCF_013004495.1 Rhizobium sp. SEMIA 4085 | reverse complement strand
CACCGCGGCACAGGGGCACCTGCCTGGTCCGGCGGCAGAGACCCGGTGCCAGTGGCAAAAAGGCACATACCCCGCGGCCGCCATATCCACGCGAAGAACGTCCGCCCAACCATCCGCAATCAGGTCGAGGGTGACAAGCGCTCCTTCCTCGAAGGTGTGCGTCGCGGCGTCTTTACGGTCCCCGGCGACAAGGAGGGCGGCGTCGATTTCCTGCCGGTCCTTAGGGTCGCCGCCGACCACGGTTACGAGGGCTGGCTGGTTATCGAAGCCGAGCAGGACCCGCTCAAGCGCAATCCGTTCGAGTATCAGTCGATGGGGCTGAAGGCGCTGAAGGGTCTTGCGAAGGAAGCTGGATTGGACAAGGGCTGAGTTGACTACCGGAGCCAGGCCGCCCCCCACAGCTTAAAAGGAGAAACGACCATGCCCAATCTCAAGGTCAAGCCGAACGGCACGAACGGCCGCGTCACCCATGTCACGCCGGAGAATGCCGGCTGGACCTATGTGGGCTTCGACCTCCACCGGCTGAAGCCGGGCGAAACTGCAGCCGGCGAGACCGGCGACCGCGAGGTCTGCCTCGTCTGGGTGAGCGGCAAGGGCAAGGCGAAGGCCGGTACCAAGGATTTCGGTACGCTCGGCGAGCGCATGAGCCCCTTTGAGGGTAGCCCGCATGCGCTTTATATCCCGATGGAATCGACCTGGTCGGTGACGGCCGAGACCGATCTGGAACTCGCCGTCTGCTCGGCACCGGGTGGCGGCACCTACGAGGCGAAGGCCATCCCGCCGGGCACGCATCCGGCACTCGCGCGCGGCAAGGGCACGAATGTCCGCTACGTCAACAACATCATGCCGGAGGACGACAGCTCGGCGCATTCGTTGCTGGTCGTCGAAGTCATCACGCCGGGCGGCCATACGTCTTCCTATCCGCCGCACAAGCACGACCAGGACGACCTGCCGAACGAAAGCTTCCTCGAAGAGACCTATTACCACCGCCTGAACCCGCCCCAGGGCTTCGGCTTCCAGCGCGTCTACACCGACGACCGCTCGCTGGACGAGGTGATGGTGCTGGAAGACGGCGATGTGACGCTGGTACCGAAGGGCTACCACCCCTGTGCTGCCTGCCACGGCTACGACCTTTACTATCTCAACGTGATGGCCGGTCCGAAGCGCATCTGGAAGTTCCACAATGCGCGCGAGCACGAATGGCTGCTAAAGGCGTAGCGCCGCCTTCGATCGCTAAATAATCTGACAGCGCGAAAGCCGCGCAGGTGGTTCACTGCCTTCATCCAATCAGAAAGGATGGAGGATCACCATGCGCGGCCCAAGCTTTATCCCGTCGAGGCAGTTCCGTTCCTCGCCTGAGACGCGGCCATGGCTGCTTGCAATCCTCATCGCGGCAGAGCGCTGGATGGCCGAACGGCGCAACCGCAACGCCCTGCTCGAGCTTTCAGACGACCAGCTCAAGGATATCGGTCTTTCGCGCGGCCAGACCGAAAGCGACGTCCATGTCTATTCACGCTATTGAGGTGTGATACCGTGCAACCAGGACGAACCCCGTATCGCCGCCTATCAGACCTGGAAGGTTCGATGCCGCAGATATCAACCGCCCTGCTCTTGAAGACGAAGATCGTGACGATCCGTGACATCGTCTGCAGTGGGGAGTGCCGTCACAAGAGCGGCGAGGAATACGCCCACAGGACAAGCCTCGTCTATCCCTATCGCGGCGTCTTCATGCGCCATGTCGGCTGCAACGATGCGGTGGCCGAAGCCAACCAGATGCAGTTCTTCAATGCCGGCCAGGGTTACCGGATCAGTCATCCGGACGAAGGCGGCGATGCCTGCATCGATCTGGCGATCGACGAATCCGTTCTTGCAGAGCTTGCGCCGAAGGAGCAGGTGCAGGCAGGCGAACTCCTCTCCTTCCGCCGCCAGCGCCGCCGGATCGATCCGCGCGCGCAGGCCCTGGTTGCGCTGTTGCGCCATGGCCTGCACCGGAAAGCAGCCGAGCCGCTTGAGGCCGAGACACTGGCGTTGACACTCGTGCGCCGCTCGCTAGGCGAGCGCACCTCGCATGCAGCGGGCGCCAGCGCCGGACGGCAGAAGCTCGTCGACCGGGCAAAGCTTGTGCTCTCTTCAGATCTCGCGCGCCGCTGGACCCTGGCCGAGATCTCCAACGAAGTCGGCGTCTCGCCCGTCTACCTCACCCAGGTTTTCCAGCAGGTGGAAGCGACGCCGCTCTATCGCTATCAACTGCGGCTGCGCCTTGCCCGCGCCCTTGATCTTCTTGGAATATACGAGGATCTGACCGCGCTCGGCCTCGATCTGGGCTTCTCGAGCCACAGCCACTTCAGTGCCTCCTTCAAGCAGGCCTTCGGCCAGACGCCCGCCGAATTTCAGCGCCTGGCGCGACTGAGGTGATGCGCCGGCCGATCGCTAAAGATTTGGACAGCGCCGATGGCCCCTTGATGATCTTATGATCCTGTCCCGGTCGCGGGACGATCAACCGGAGGATCATCAGATGAAGAAGACTACATGCGCTGCCTGCGACTGCGAACTCGGTCGCGAGGCTATCAGCGTCAAACTTGGCGGCAAAACCGTCGAGGTCTGCTGCGAAGAATGCGCCGCAGCGCTGAAGGAGGCCGACGCCGCTGCAACCGCAGCGACGACCGCCAAGAACTAAGGTCAGGACCTCTCCCGCGGCTAGATATCGAGTACCAGATGCGGCTGGCCGTTCGATGTCTTCCGCGGCGAGACGCCGTTCGTGTCAATCTGCGCGTTGATGCGCTGCCGGAACGCCGAGAAACTCTCGAAGGTCACGACATCCACCGGTTCATCGAAATGGATGGTGATCTTGTGAAGCCCACCGCCGGTCTCTGCGAGAGCCAGAACCTTGCCGGTAAATGGCTGGTTCAGGTAGCGGCCGCGCACGTGCGAGCCCACGGAGAGCGCGGCGATGGGATCGGCGTTCGGCTTTGTTGCGAGAGCCGAAAGCGTATTCCAATCGCGCACGCCGTGTTGCTGGGCAACGAGTTCGAGCGCGGCACTGTGCGAAATCGCAGTACCGCGCGGTTCCATCGCCTGGCGGAGCCGCTTTGCCTGCGCCTTCAATTCATCGATGGTAAGATAGGTCGTCATGTGCTGAGCCTTTCGGATGGCATGCCATTTTGACTGCAAAGGGGAGCTCGCATTGCCGTCAGTCAGCATGCACCAAATTGGCTGCGACGTGAACTTTAAGGACTTCACCATGGACTTTCATCCGCGAGCGGCCGGCGCCTCGAACCGGTGCTTGATATGGGCGAAGCGGCCTGCTCTGTCAAGAATTGCCCCAGAATGGACCGCCCGGTTCTTCCGCCCTTGTCGAAATCAAGATTTTTTCGTCCAGCTACGCATAAGGCTCAAATTCTATTGATCCGGTTCAGTACCTGTCAGCATTCATGCGTTACCTTTCAATCGTACAACGAGTGGAGGCTGAAATGGCCTTTCAGACGCACCTCAACGACGACAGTAACGAGCAGGAGAAATCCTATCGGGATTTCTCGCTCGACCGGCCCGGCAAGATCATTTTCGTCGGCCATCACCTCAGCACCGGCACGCAGGTCCGCTGCCTGATCCGCACCATCAATCTCCCCGGCGCCGTCCTCGAAGTGAGCCCGACACTCGAGGTTCCGAACCATTTCTTCCTGGAAATCCTCGGCATCCGCGACGAGATTGGTTCGACGGTCGGCAAACGCGAAGGCGAGCTTGTGACGATCAGCTGCAACATGCTGATCAACGCCGAATTCCTGCACCATGTGCTGCGCCTGAGCTTCGAAGCGGACGTGTGACGCACGTTGCGGCCCGGCCGGGAGGGCGGGCACTGTCGCGCGCGGCAAACCACACGATCAACGGCAGGAGCCACCGCAGGCCGTCCCATTCTGGCCCGTCGAGCGGGTCTGCCAGGGGATCGCGGCGACGGCTTCTGTTTCTTGTCTCCAGCTCGTTCCAGAGAACAGCCCAGTTGAGAAGCATTGTCAGGTTCTCCATCTATCTGTTGGAGCACTTGAACTAGGCCTTCGCTGCAGCCGAATGTAGAGCCTGCGGAAGAAAGGGGGTTTTCAAAAATGAAAGACGCGAACTGGGACGATCTTCAACTCTTCTTCCACGTTGCGACCGCCGGAGGACTGTCGGCGGCTGCGTCAAAGACCGGCCTCAGCGCGCCGACGATCGGCCGGCGCATGCTGGCGCTCGAGCGCGCTACGGGCCGGGCGCTCTTCACACGTGGGCCAACCGGCTATCTGCTGGCAAAGGACGGCACGGCGCTTCTGGAGCGCGTGCGCCTGATGCAGGAGGCCGCGCAGTCGATCTCCGACTGGCGCGGCGAAGTGCTGACCCTGCCGATCGTTTCGACGACTGCCGACAGCTGGACGTCGCGTTTCATCGCCGACCACTTGGCAAGAATCTGGACGCCGAAAGACCGGTTCCGCATGTGCTACAAGACCTGCGACGCGGGCGTCGATTTCACCTATCGCGAAGCGCATATCGCCATCCGGCACAGCCGTCCGGAAAACGGCAATATCGCGATCCGGCGTTCGGTGACGGTAGCGCACGCCGCCTACCAGGCGGCAAGCTTCGACGATGACAACCGCAACTGGATTTCGCTGGGCACCGACATCGCGATCACACCGGCGGACAAATGGACCTTCGAGCAGCCGGACTATTGGATCACCGGCTGGACGAACACGCCACATATGCTCTTCCACCTGATCCGCGGCGGCGCCGGCCGCGGCGTGCTGCCATGCTTCATAGGCGATGGGGAGCCTGGCCTGACGCGCGCCGGACCGATCATCGAGCCACTCACTTATGACATGTGGATCACGGCGCATGACGACGAGCGCCAGCGTCCGGAGGTACGCACGGTCATCGACAGACTTGCGGCGCTTTTCGGCGAGAACCGGGATATGTTTGCAGGGCGAAAGAGCGGTGGTTAACATCTTCCCCGCTTGAAGATTTCGGAAGCTCCGCCGATAGTTATCGCTTCAACGCAGAGCCGCTGCCCTTCCTCCGCGATCATAGACGCCGTGTTCCGACCAGGATGTCGATTGCAGCATCGTGGTCGGCATGGGCGCGAAAGCCGCATTGGCACCAGCTGACGCTTTTCGATACTACTTCATCGTCGGCATGACGAATTCGGCGCCGTCCTTGATGCCTGACGGCCAGCGGGCGGTCACGGTCTTGGTCTTGGTCCAGAACTTGATCGAGTCCGTACCGTGCTGGTTGAGGTCGCCGAAGCTGGAGGCCTTCCAGCCGCCGAAGGAGTGATAGGCGAGCGGAACCGGGATCGGGACGTTGATGCCGATCATGCCGATATTGATGCGCGAGGCAAAGTCGCGGGCGGCATCGCCGTCGCGGGTATAGATGGCGACGCCGTTGCCGTATTCGTGCTTCATCGGCAGATCGAGGGCCTCTTCGTAGTTCTTGGCGCGCACGACCGAAAGCACGGGTCCGAAGATTTCGGTCTTGTAGATATCCATGTCAGGCGTGACGTGATCGAAGAGCGAACCGCCGACGAAATAGCCGTCTTCATAACCCTGCAGCTTGAAGCCGCGGCCGTCGACGACGAGTTTCGCGCCCTGCTCGACGCCGCGATCGATCAGGCTATTGACGCGGGCATAGGCTTCCTTGGTGACGAGCGGTCCCATGTCGGCCTTGTCATCGGTATAAGGGCCGATGCGAAGCGACTCGATCTTCGGGGCAAGCTTCTCGACGAGGCGGTGTGCTGTGTCCT
>NZ_JABEPH010000367.1:0-5769 GCF_013004495.1 Rhizobium sp. SEMIA 4085 | reverse complement strand
CCGCAATCGTGACGTTGGCCGGCGTTGTGGGGGAAGGTCGGGCCGCGAAGGCAGGACTGTACGCCATAGAGCCGGTAACGATGGCCATTCATCGACCAGGTATTACCGGTCTCCAGCACGGCGCGCGCCCCGAGATCGAAATATCCCGCCGGCGCGGCGAACGCTGTCGAGGCTTCCAGCGCCAGGATCAGGCCAACCGTGATACCGCCAGTTCCGCTCATTGGCCCTGCACCCGTGGATCTGCCCACATGCCAAAGCCACCGCGGCCAATCTTCTCGGCCTCAACAAGATCCGGCCGCATCGGCGAGCCATCCGCTTTTTTGGAAAGCCGTAACGCTCCAAGCGAGACAAGCTGCTCTTCGATATTATCGACCGTATCGAGCGTACCGGGATAATTGTAATAGCCGAAACAGGTCACGTCCTGCATGGCCGCGTTCTCTTCCGAAAGAAAAGCGCGGCAATAGAGAACCTTTGCCGCCTTCAGCTTTATCGAGAGCTGTTCCCTTGCGAAGTCATCGCATCGCCCGCTGAAGCCTTCGGTCCGATTGACCATCTCGCCCCGGCAGGGCTCAAGTCCGAACAGATGCAGCGAGGTCTTGTCGTCCACCCTGAAATCCGTCGACGATGTCGCCTGGAACCCGTTGGCAGACGCGTAACCCTTTCGCGCCGCCACGGACTTCTGTCCATCGTAGTACTCGACGACGAGGACCGTCTTTCCGGGTGCGGCGAGCGAGCGGATGTAATCACCGTTGACTGAACCCGCCGCCTCAGCCGATCCGGCCGTCAGCGCCACGAGCAGCGACACCCAACTCGCGCTCGAAGATAGAACATATCCGTATTTAATACGTGTTTGCGTAAGCTTGAGTTGCATTTTTCCTCTTTTCGAGTCGCTTTCTTTGATGTACGAGATATCATATACGGTAAACTTTCGCAATCATCATTCATCACCCAGAGGTTCCAGCCAGCTGGGAATTGAAGCGAGTTTCGGTAGATGCAGCGTCTGCTCAAAAACCTAGCGATAATGACTTATGCGGTAGTTGCAGCGAGTCATCCTGCCGCGGCGGAGGCGGCGGAGAACTATCACATATTTGATATAAATAGTCTTTCTCTCGAAAGCGACCGCAGTGCCCATAAGGCGTCGAACGGTCCGAATCCGGGGAAAAAAGTCGACACTTCGATTTTTTACCTGGATGCCAACGGCGTCGTCCTGCCAACGTCGGCAGCAGCCGTCGAGAACAATATCGGATATCTAAAAGCGAGTCCCGATGACGATGAAAGAGGTTCTGTCGACACGCTCATACGAAACTCACGCGAGAACAATAATGGATATGCACCGCCAACAGCGCCATGCCAAGTTTCACCCGTAACTGCGGACAGAATCCTTGATATTATCGAGCGGTCGGCGCGTGCACATGGCGTTGATCCTGGCTTCGCCACCGCCGTTGCCTGGGCGGAAAGCCGCTTCGACCGTGTCCGCAATAGCTCGAAGGGCGCCCGCGGCCCCATGCAGTTGATGCCGGGAACTGCAAGAGAACTCGGCTTGAGCGACGTCTGCGATCCTGTCGCCAATATCGATGGCGGCATCCGTCACCTGCGAGCACTTCTGGACAAATTTCAGAACCCGCTACTCGCGGCCGCCGCCTACAACGCCGGCGCCCAGGCCGTCCGAGATCATGACGGTATTCCGCCTTATGCGGAAACCGTCAGCTACCTGGCCGAGATCCTGAATTTCCAGCTCGGGTTACGTGCTCCGCAAGGTCGCACGGTTCCAGACAAATCCGCACGGCGATCCGTGGACAGCGGTGTCATCGGCGGCACGTCCGTCGGCCGCTTCGTCGGCGGTGTCATGAAGTTCTGACATGAAAGAGGGAGCAGAAAATGAAGCAAGCCATTCGTTTACCCCATATTAGACGCCGCCGAATTCTTGTCATTGGTCTGGTGGCTGCGGCGCAGCTGATTTTGGCCGATTACGCATACGCGCAGGAACTCGGCCAGGCTTTCGCGCCCCTTCAAGCGATCTTCCAGGCGATCGTCGATTTCATCACCGGCCCGTTCGGGCGCCTCTGCGCAATCATCGCCGTGATGTCGATGGGATTTCTGGCCTGGGTAGGCCGACTGAGCTGGTTCCTGGCCGGAGGTATTGCCCTCGGCATCGGCCTTGTTTTCGGAGGTCCTGGAATCGTCGATTCCCTGATTGCGATCGTGGGGTCATGAGCATGATCAGCCAGAACCCGGAAAAACCCGTCCTCACACCATTGGTCATCGGCCTAACGCGTTCACCGACGCTGTGGGGTGTGCCCTACCTCGCCGGCGTGATCATTCTCGGCCTGACGATCATTGCCTGGCTGGCGTCGAATACGATCTGGGCATTTCTAACTGCGCCCGTCACCTATATGACGCTGTTCACCCTTTGCGCCTGGGACAGCCGGATCCTCGATGTCCTGCAGGTTGCAACACGGCTGACACCCCGAACGCCCAACAAGACGTTCTGGGGCGCCAACTCCTACGGGCCGTGACGATGCTGAAGGTGATCCGCGAAGAGCTCGGCTTTGGATCTGTCGGTCATCGCGAACGGCCGATGGCAGGTCATATACCCTATCTCAGGCATGTCGCTGATTCCATCCTTCGGCTTGAGAGCGGCGCCGTGATGGCGGTCCTAAAACTGGATGGGCTCTTCTTCCAGACGGAAGACCAGGCCGAGCTCAACATGCGCTCGGTGGTCCAAAATACCATGATCCGTGCGCTCGGATCGAGCCGGTTCTCCTTGTGGTCGACAGTCATCCGTCGGCAGGTCGATACTGTCATGCACGGAGATTTCGAAGATCCCTTCTGCGAGGTGGTCGACCGGCGCTATATGGCGGCGCTTGGCCACAAGCGGATGTTCACCAATGAGATCTATCTGACGGTCCTGCGATCAGGATTGCGCGGCGCACGGGCCGCCGGTGACCGCGTTCGGCGCTTCCTGAACAAGGCCGCCGGTCGCGCCGCACACGACGAACAGCTGCGAGAGGCAACGACCGAGCTCGAGGAGCTGACCGACAGCCTGGTCCGCGACCTCAGCAAATATGGCGCCCGCACCCTCGGAATAGCCTACCGGGGGCACGAACCTTATTCCGAGCCATGCGAATTCCTGAATATGGTTCTTACCTGCGGGCTAAAGCGCGGCATGCGGCTGCCGCGCATGGAGCTTGCAAACTATGTCGGTACCTCGCGGCTGCATTTTTCCCGGCGGACGCTTCAGGCACAAGGAGCTGTCCCTGAAGACAACCGCTTCGGCGCCATGCTTTCGATCAAGGAGTATCCGCCATTTACAGGGCCGGGCATGCTGGACGGGCTCCTGCAGGTCAATCACGAATTCATCCTCACCCAATCCTTCACGATTGCCGACAAGCCGATCGCGCAGGAACGCATTTCGCGCCTTAAACGCCAGATCGGCGCATCGGATGAAGCCGGCAGCGATGTCGAGAACGATATCGACTTTGCGCTGAACAGCCTTCTCAACCAGGAAGCCATTTTCGGATTCCATCATCTCTCGCTGCTCTGCCTGTCGCGGGATCTCGGGGGCGTGAACAAGGCGGTCTCCGATCTTGGCGCCTGCCTTACCGACATGAACATCAACTGGCTGCGGGAAGATTTGAACCTGGAGGCGTCCTTTTGGGCGCAGTTGCCGGGGAACCATGCCTACATCGCCCGCAAGGCCATGCTGTCGAGCGCCAACTTCTCCGGCCTGTCGTCAATGCACAATTTCGCGTCGGGTCAGAGAGACGCTCTGCATTGGGGTAATCCGATCACCATCCTCGAAACCACCAGCCAGACGCCCTATTGGTTCAACTTCCACCAACGCGACATTGGGCATTTTCTGGTAACTGGCCCGACCGGTTCCGGCAAAACGGTGGCGCTGACCTTCCTGCTTGCCCAGGCATTTCGCGTGCGGCCAAGTCCGAAAGCGGTTTTCTTCGATAAGGATCGTGGAGCCGAAATCTTCATTCGCGCGATGAACGGCGCCTATGAGGTTCTGTCGCCGGGTACGCCGACCGGCTTCAATCCGCTGCAGCTCGAAAACACGGGTGAGAACCGCGAGTTCCTGCTGCGGCTGCTGAAGGCCATGCTGCGCCTGGGCGACGGAACCGCCTTTGACAGGCAGGAGGAAGATATCCTGGAACGCGCCGTCGTCAGGTTGATGCAGGAGCCGACCTTCCAACGCAACCTTTCCAATCTCGCAGGCCTGCTGACCGGTCGAACACGCGCCGGTCCAAACGATCTTCATTCGCGCCTCCGGCCCTGGATCGAAGGCGAGAAGGCCTGGCTCTTCAACGCCTCCCATGACGTGCTTTCTTTCTCCGGGCGCGCGGCCTTCGGCTTCGACATGACCAGCATCCTCGACAATGACGAGGTGCGCAGCCCGGCGCTCATGTACATCTATCATCGTCTGAATGAGCTGTTCGACGGCACGCCGGTCATGATCTTCATGGATGAGGGCTGGCGGCTCTTGAGGGATCCGATATTCAGCGACTTCATCGTCGACAAGATGAAGACGATCCGCAAGCTGAACGGCATCGTCGGCTTCGGGACCCAATCGGCGGCCGACATCGCTCGCTCACCTGCGGCTCACACACTGATCGAGCAGTCGGCGACCAATATCCATTTCCCCAATCCGCGCGCCGACGAGGAAAGCTACATCCACCGGTTCGGCCTGACAGCGAAGGAGTTTAACTTCATCCGCACGACGCCGCCGGAGAAGCGGGCATTCCTGATCAAGCATGGCAATGACAGTGTCATCGCCAAGCTAGATCTCGGCGTGATGCCCGACTTGATCAAGGTCCTGTCGGGCCGAAAAGAGACCATCGAGGAATGCGCGCATCTGCGCGAAATCTATGGCGATGATCCGGCCGCATGGCTTGGAAAATTTTGCGGCTGGGAGAGCAATATATGAGGGTCGCCGTTCTCTCAGCAATGCTCGCGCCGATGATTTCGGCTTCTATCGCATGGGCGGACGTGCCGGTCGTCGACGACACCAATCTCGGCGAACGGAAGGATCGGGATGAGGCGACGACGAGCATCGAAGACACCGATCACGGGCGTTATACGATCCATACCTCTGTCACCTGCTCGATGTACCGTCCCGGACGGCGCAACGATCCGGTCGGCGCGGCCGAAGCCAATCCGGAAATCTCCGGTCTGGTGCGCCGTGTCGCGCGCGAGGAAGGCGTCGACGAAAACCAGTTCCTCGCTCTCGTCTACCAGGAGAGCCGCTTCAACCCCTGCGCCAAATCCGTCGCCGGGGCCACCGGCCTTGCCCAGTTGATGCCTGGCACGGCGGCGCAATTGGGTGTCGACGAAAACAACATCGAACAGAATCTCCGCGGTGGCGCGCGCTATTACAAGCAACAATTGGATCGCTACGGCGGCAACGTATCGTTGGCGCTTGCGGCCTATAATTCAGGCCCCGGCAACGTGAACAGATATGGCGGGATTCCACCGTTCAAGGAGACACAGGGCTACGTGGCCTCGATCACTCGAGATTGGCTGCCCGCCTTCGGCGGATCGGACAAATCGGGCATACCCCTCAACTTTGGCGGCGGTGAGACAGCCTATACCGGCATGCGATCGTCAACGCTGAATGCGATGGGTACGACAGCGTCGACAAGCGACAGTCTCGGCAACGTGGCAAGCTGGTATCAGCAACTCGGGCAGCTGCAGACCGGCACTATCCAGGATAGCTGGGACCCCAACTCCCCCCGCCCGAACGCCCCACGAGGCGCGAGTAAC
>NZ_JABEPH010000366.1:0-5775 GCF_013004495.1 Rhizobium sp. SEMIA 4085 | reverse complement strand
TTCCATGACCAAGTCTCCGCCGCACCTCCCACCTCGTCGCCCGCGATGGGCCGGCCCCAAGATATCACGGTTCGTCGCTACTCGGCCCAAAGCGGACTTTGCGTACAAGGCTAAAGCAACTTTCGCAAAAATATTCTCTGGTGTGTATCGGGGGATATCGTTCCAGCGTTCCGAACACAGAGTATCCTTGCTTTTGATAGAAGCCCGGAGCCTGAAAGCTAAATGTGTCAAGCCAAATCCCGACGCAGCTTTGTTCTTCGGCCCATTGCTCCGCCTGAGCCAGAAGCTTCGCCCCCAGTTGCTGGCCCCTCATAACTTCGGGCACGAAAAGCAGCTCGACGAACAGCCAGTCATAATAGCATTTCGCCCATAGGCCGCCTTGGATTCCGCCCTCATCATCGCGCAGTAAAATTGCAAGCGGCTTGTAACCATCCTGTCCAGCCTTCGAATCATTAAAGGCAAGCAGGGGATTTAGGATTGCCTCGCGGTCACCTTCGTTAGGGTCGAGCTTCACTTCTAATACAGGCATTTCGTATCTCCATTCAGCCATTTCCGCCTATGTGGCCGATGTAACAGACACGTGAATTTGTCGCCATACTCGGGAGACCACTTTTGGCGCAATCCGGCCAAGGCCAAGCTTCCGCAGTCGGTCCCAAGCGGACGAGGCATCCTCGCGGATCAAAGCCAGTGCAACCCCAGCCGAGGCAGAGCCAGCACCATTGCGGCCGGCGGATGTATTTCGGATGACGGGTGCCCATTGATCCGGATTGATCTGATATGCGGGCATCAGGTTGATCAGGCTCTCGACATCCTGTGCCCATTTGTTGACCCAGTCGCGATCGTCCATGCGATAGAGATCACACATGCGGTAGTCGTCTCCCTCTTTTCGGTATCGAGCCTCGGATATCGGGTTCAACATTCAAGGCACCAATCGGATCAGGCGTCGACTCCATTCATGGCAGCGCATGGCGTCCTACCTCCGGCACCAAGTTGCCGCTGAAAGCATCCCTTAGCTGTTTGCGCTCTAAAGTCCGGCAAACGGTATCGGGTGCTCAAATGGAAACAGCCAACAACCTCAGAAGGGATATCGAGGTCGCATTGCATCGCCATGATCTGAATGGCTGGCAGCGAAAGTTCCTCACCGACATCCTGGCTCGCATTGATCGCAGTGGCGACAGGTTCACTCTCACCGACAAGCAGTGGAGAAAGGTCTTCGAGGTCCTCGGAAATCGCTCCAACGTCGTCCAATTTCAGCCACGGAAGTCACCGTCTAGTCATCGCCGATCGCCCAGCTACCGTCGACCGAGATTTACCAGGCGGCATTCGTACCGCCTGAGTTGGAGCGAAAAGAGGTTCCTGGTCGCGTTGGTGGTTCTGGCTGTCATTGCGTGCTTCCAGTTTGTCACCGGCGGCAAGTTCGATGCGGTAAGCGTGGTGCCGTCATCGGCCGAGAACGAATTTGCGTCATCGAGGTTCACGGTCACCGATGGCGATACGATCCATGTCGAAGGCGAGATGAACGGCACCCGGCTCGTCGGCTACAACGCGCCCGAGGTTTTCAGTCCGCGCTGTACACCAGAAAGGGAACTCGGAGACCGCGCAACGGCTCGGCTCAAGGAATTGGTGGCAGCCGGGCCGGTCAAACTCAATAGGGTTCCTTGCGCGTGCACGCCAGGGAGCGAAGGAACTGACAGATGCAACTATGGTCGCTCCTGTGCTGTTCTTTATGCAGGCGGGCAGGATGTCGGCAGTATCATGATTGGCGAGGGTCTGGCCGTGCCGTTCGTGTGCAGCGGAACCAGATGCCCGCCGACGCCGCGACCGTGGTGCGGCTGAGTTGGTCGCTTCTCAGGTCCATGAGTTCTTAAATCGATTTTAAAATCTTGAATTCAAATCCTAATCGATTTTAATGATTTTGTTTAAACATTCTTGTTGCAGTGCGAATGAATTCCGATCTTAAATGGCTGGCGAAGTCTGCTGTTTGGAGGGCCTTGGATGACCTTTACATTCCCGCTTACCGAGAAGCGCAATGTCGAGGAACTGCTAAAACACCTGGCACAGCACAAACTTAGCTGTCCAGGGAACTGTGCCGTATCGGTGAAAACCCACGTCGCTCATGTATCTTCCATGCTTACGTTCGCGCTGGGTACTGCCCGTACCGCCTGGTAACGACGAAGGAGGCGGGCCAACGGCGCTTCTCTAATCGGCGTGTCGGCGTCAAGCGTCTTTTCATAGCCGAGTCGAGGACGTCTGGATTTGGCCGTCGCAAAAATCCGCCGCGAAACTCCAACTTTTGCGACAGAGTTTTGCGGCGCGGCCCCCCGAACGCTTTCAGAAAAACCGGAGTGTCGCAAAAGCCCGGCAGACCGTCCGAGAACTCTTCGAGTGATGGAAAGTAGTTGATTTTCGGCGTGGACGGCGGCGTTTTGTCCAATTTTCCAGCTTTTCCGTTTTCGGGTGCGATGGTGGCGTTCATGGGCATAGTGGCGCTTATTTTGGGTCGAGAACAACGCAAAATGGGGCGTTTTATGTCCGCAACGCGGCCATCAGGCCCGGCACACCGACGATGGAGATGGCTCTCCTGAGTTGTAGGCGAGCGCCGTCAGGCTGAACTCCCCGCGGACGTTTCCCAGCCGCCGCAGAAGCAGCAATTGGGAGCGGTCTGTTCCTGAAAGATGCGCCATGGCAAAAGCTACCACGGCAGTCTAACGTGAGGAATCCCCGACGGGGTTTTCAGACGGTCTGCAGGATTTGTGCGGCGAACCATCCTCGTGGAAGGGGCAACACCGGCCTACAGTGGCTTTCGGAAGAACACGACGCGCTTTGTCTCCTCAAATCCTAAAGCGGTATGGAGCGCATGGCTGGCTGAATTCTCAAGCAGCGCGTCAGAGCCAAACTCAACACACCCAAGCGACTTCCCCCAATCGGCACCGGCATTGCGAAGCAATCGCGCGATACCTTTTCGCCTGTCAACGGGCCGGACATAAATTCCTTCGAGGAATAGAACGGCGAGCTGCTGCATCCATTCACATAATCATGTCGCAAAGTGGCCTCAGCAAACCCGACAGCTTCATTCGCAGCATTTCGAGCGATGAACGCGACGGCTTCTCCACTTTCTGAAAGAAACGCCCGGCACAACTCAGCTCGATGATCTTCGAGCGAGTGATGCGGCCACAGCGCAACGCGAAGCTCCGCCCACGACTCCCCAATCTCGATAATCGATTCCATATTGTGGTTCTCTTTTGTCGAGAAATTCCCGATTAAAGCGACACTTGTTTTCCTGACTTTTGCAACGTCCACGCCACAATAGATGAACGGTGCCGGCTTGGGTCCGATCTTCTTCGTCTTGCGGACGAGCAAGTGGATGTGAAGACCCAGCGCTTGATTGTCCCTAATCATCTCGCCATGCTTGGATTTTTGCTTGGTCCTGTTCTGGCTTTGCCAGGAGAATTCTGTGGCCGAACATAAGAGCCCACCTATCCTATGATTCCGCGGAGTTCGTCGTTGCGCCAGGAGCTAGAAAATGTTCTCCGTGGGAAGTCCGAGTGCGAATGAACCCGCGTAATGCGCCTGGGCTCCGGGCTGCATCGGATGATAGCGCGCGCCCTGTATGTCACGGAAGCAGCGCTCCAGCCCGTTCTCTCGATAGAATGCCGCGCCACCTGCGACCTCCATTGCAAGCTCCGTGACTTCGATAGCGTGCCGGGCGACCAAGGAACGGCCGATCATAACCTCGTTGACGGTTTCCGCGGACGGTTCGTTTCGAGCAACCACCTCCAACATCCAGCGATGCGCGATCTGTGCGGCCCTCAGAGAGGTTTCCATGCGCCCGACCAACTCGATCAGATGGTCGCTATTGGCCTTGCTTCGGACCATCTTGACTGCGATGTCGCGGGCGCTCTCGGCGACGCCAAGATAGACCGCGTAGATCAGAGGAAACGCAATCATGCCGATGACTTGAAATACGGGATGCCATTGTCCCGCACTTCTGGAAAATGCGACACTCGCATCCGGCACGAAGAGGTTTTCGATGATGATATCGTTTGACCCGGTTCCCCTCATTCCAAGTGTTCGCCACGTATCCTCTATCGAAACCTCTGGCGATGCCATCGGAACGCCGAAATGAATGACGGAGCGCGCGCCGTCCTGTTCTTCATAAACAGCACCGGTCATCAGGATGTTTCCTGCCGCAGCGCCGGAAGTGAAGCGTTTACGCGCGGTGATCCGGTATCCGCCATCAACTTTCATGGCGTTGCCCGATCCGCCGATCCAGTCCGATCCACCGCTCGAGAGCAATATGATTTGCTCCGATGCAACACGTCTCAGGAGCGGCTCCACCGCCGCCACCTTTTGATGCCGCCAGCGCCAGGCGGGAATGGCGACCTGATGGGTATGCATAGAAAAGGCAAGCGCGGTCGACCCACATGCACGAGCAATGGATTTGAGCATCTCAGAAAGTTCGGGCACTTCCGCGCCCAGTCCGCCCAACTCGATTGGAACGCCTGCCCGAACGAGGCCAGATTCCTTTAGCAGCGCGTAATTCTCGCCGACGAAAGTATCGCTCTCGTCGATCGATGCGGCACGTTGCGCAATGGTGGGCAGGACCGAATTGGTTAGTTCGACAATGGTCCGACCGCCGTCAAGGTTCCGTTTTGGTTCTGTAAGCCCGAGCATATCAATGTCTCCTATCTCGTGAGGATTGAGACTCTGCGCTCGTTTCACAATTGCGGCTAGTACACGAACTGTACTGAACGCCGCCTCCGCATGGCCAGGCAAGGAGCATTTGGCGGACCGGTTGTTTTGCAATATCGTGCCTGATCCAGCGCGGTGGAGGTCCTTATGGTAGAGCGTGACGGCTATGGGCAATTCTGTCCAGTATCAATGGCCTCGGAAATCCTCTGCTCGCGTTGGACGACCTTGGTCGTTCGCGAGTTCCTTTGCGGATCGACGCGCTTTAATGAGTTGCGCCGCGGGTTACCAAAAATGTCCCCGGCACTCTTGTCAAAACGACTGAAAGAACTGGAACTATCGGGCGTCATCACGGTGACAAGGAGTGCGAACGGTATGTCCGAATACGAGCTCACGGCAGCGGGCGAAGAATTGAGACCTCTGATCATAGGTCTTGGAAATTGGGCTCAACGGTGGATGGAATCGCGACTTTCCTTGAAGAATCTCGACCCTTCTCTGCTCATGTGGGACATGCGGCGGAGCCTCGACACAAGAAGACTTCCGCCCCGCCGTTGTACGATACAGTTTCTGTACCCGGAGCTTTCGGCCGCGCAAAAGAGCTGGTGGCTTGTGGTCGAAAACGGAAAAGTCGATCTCTGTAACTTCGATCCGGGCTATGATGTAGACCTTCTCGTTGAAGGGTCGCTCCGTTCGATGACCGCAATTTGGATGGGCCTCACGACCATACGTCAGGAAACCGATGCAGAAACGCTGAAACTTGAAGGGGACAGGGCGCTCGCGCGCGACATGCAGGAATGGCTCGGTCTTAGTGTGTTCGCCAAAACTCCCCGGATGAGGGCTTAAACTATCGAAGGCGAGAGGTTCTGACGGATACAACCGAGCAACGAAGACCCGTCACCCAGCCGGAAAATGGGCACGCACTCCTGCAGAAGCCGATGCCCGCTCTTGATGCTGTGGATGGCTCCTCCGCCGGCATCGCGATGTGCCATATTTGCGGTGTTGTTCAGGAACCGCATGGGAGGAGCCATCCATGGAAGAGATTACCACGATTGGACTCGACATTGCTAAGTCGGTGTTCCAGGTGCA
>NZ_JABEPH010000365.1:0-5786 GCF_013004495.1 Rhizobium sp. SEMIA 4085 | reverse complement strand
AGACCGCCGAGGACGAGGCGCTACGACGTGCCGGTGACCGACCCGCCCCAGCATATCTGGGACCTTGGGCTGCAACGTCATTCCTGGCTCTGGAAGGCGCGGGCTTCCGGCAAAGAGATGGTTTTCGGAAGCTTCGCGCCGATCCTGCGCGACTACGGCATCGATGATTATCGCGCCGACGCCACGCGCCAGAACGTCGTTGCGACAGTCCATGTTGAGGCCGGCTGGTCCGATGCGTATCCGCTGGAAGAGAGCCGCTGGCTGGATGGCCTCGACCGCAGCTCCGGCGTCGCGCATCGCTATATCGCGCGCGTTCCTCTCGAGCGGCCGGATGCCATACGCTTGCTCGAGGCGGAAGCGGCAAACCCGAATGTCGTCGGCATCCGTGATATCGTCAGCTGGCATCCGGAAGCGGCGAAGAGTTTTGCTCCGCGACCGAACCTTATGGGCGATCCCGCCTGGCAGGCGGGGCTTGCCGAGGTCACGCGGCTCGGGCTGGTCTTCGATCTGATGCTTTATCCCTGGCAGATGAGCGAGGCGCTCAAGCTTGTACGGGCTTTTCCGGAAACGCTTTTCGTGCTCAACCACGGCGGAAGCCCCACTGATCGGACGGAGGACGGCATGGCGCTCTGGCGCCGGGGTCTGCGGGCGCTCGGTGGCGAGCCGAACGTGCGCCTGAAGATTTCCGACCTCGTCGCCTACGACAACGAGTGGACGCTCGAAAGCCTGCGGCCGGTGATCGAGCATTGCCTCGATTGTTTCGGTCCGACACGCTCCATGTTCGCGAGCGACTTTCCGGTCGCGGGCCTGCACGCCTCTTTCGACGAGGTCTATCAGGTTTTCCGCACGGTTGCCTCGCAGCTCTCTCACGAGGAGCAGCGCGCCCTTTTCTTTGCCACTGCCAATGACATTTATCGCCTCGGCATCCCTGATCCGGCTGAGGCTCCGAGGGGCTGCCATGTCTGACCTTCATATCGCGACGGAAAACGCGCTAATCGACGAGCGGGTGCGCGGCTTTCCGCCAGGCACTCCGCCGCTTCCGCTAGCTGCGATCGGCAAGCAGGGATGGAAACCCTATGACGGCAGGATGGCCCTGCCGCTGATCTCGCTCGACCGGCAGGCCTTCTCCTGTAATGTCGAACTGATGATGGCCTATGTGAAGAGCCACGGCGCCGAAATCGCTCCGCACGCCAAGACACCGATGTCGACGGCGCTGGCTAACGCGCTTTTAGCGGCAGGCGCCTGGGGCACAACGGTCGCCGACATCCGCCAGGCCGCCGTCCTGCTCAAGGCGGGACAGCGCCGCCTGATCCTTGCCAATGAGATCGGCGGCGCCGCCGGAGCCCGCCGGCTTGCGGCGCTGCTTGCCGATTATGCCGATGCGGAACTGCATGTCTTCGTGGATTCGACAGCGCTCGTCGATGCTCTTCGCTCAGCCTGGCAGCAGCGTGCCGATCTGCCGCCCCTGGGCCTGATGGTGGAGTTCGGCGCCGGCCGCGCCGGTATTCGCAGCGCCGCCGTCGCCGAGGCAATCCTAAACGCGATCCTTGCGGTGGAGACGCCGACCTTCCGGTTGACCGGCATCGCCGCCTATGAGGGTGCGGCCGCGACCGCCGATGCGGAAGAGACGGTGCTTCGTATCGACGCGCTGATGGCGGTGACGGCGGATTTCCTGCCGAAGGTGCGCGCCCGCATAGGCGACAAGCGGCCGCTTCTCGTCACGGCTGGCGGCTCGGTCTTTTTCGACGTGGTGGTTGCGCGGCTTACAGCAGCCGTTGCGGCCGATCCCGCCTGCCGGCTCCTGCTGCGTTGCGGCGCGATCTTCTTCCACGATCACGGCATCTACGAGCGTGGCCTTGCCGGCCTCGATGCGCGCGGCGGTTTCCGCATCGGCGGCGAGACGGTTTCGGCGGCCGCAGGTTTCCGTCCGGCGCTGCGGGTCTGGGCCGAGGTCTTGTCGCGGCCGGAAGCGCAGCTTGCGATCTGCGGCATGGGCATGCGCGACGTGGCGATGGACCAAGGCCTGCCGCGGCCGCTGGCGCTCTATCGAAATGGAGCGTATTTCGCCGATCTCAGGGGCGCCGAAGCTTTCCGCCTCAACGATCAGCATGCCTTCGTCGCCCTTGCCGACGATAGCGACGTCGCGGTGGGCGACGTCATCGAGTACGGCATCTCGCATCCCTGCACCTGTCTTGACCGGCATGCCATCCTCTACGGCCTCGACCCGGACCATTCGGTGACGGCGGCCTATCTGACCAGCTTCGGCTGACCTCTCCCTAAAAGAGCAAAGGAAAGCCTGCCCATGATCCAGGGTTATCAGAAAGGTTCGCGTATGAGCCAAGCCGTCTGCTACGGCGGTTTCGTCTATATTGTCGACCCGGGAGATCGCAAGGCGGGCATCGAGGACTTGACCAGCGATGTGCTTGGCAAGATCGATGCACTCTTAAAGGAAGCCGGTATCGACCACTCGCGCCTCATCGCCGTCAACCGTCTTCCTGCCGGCGATCGTCGATTTCGACGCAATGAACAGCGTCATGATGGCTGGATCGACGTCGAAAACCCGCCGGCCCGCGCCTGCCTCGAGGCACGCCTCGCCGATCGTGATCTGCGCGTCGAAATGACCGCGGTCGCCGCCCTCTGACAGCATCGCAACCGTCTGCACTGGAGACATCATGCACAGTGGCCTCGTCAATCCGATCGACTTTTTGCGCGAAGGCCGGCAGGCCGGCCACCTCGCCATTCCCTATTCGATCGACCGTTCGCCCTATTATCAGATCCGCATTCCTGTCCTTCGCCTGAAGAATGGCGAGGGGCCGTCTTTGCTGCTGATGGCCGGCAATCACGGCGACGAGTATGAGGGCGAACTGCAGCTCGGCCGTTTGATGCGCCTGTTGGTGGTTGCGGAAATCCGTGGCGCCGTCACCGTGCTACCGATGGCGAACCTGCCGGCGGTGATGGCGGGCAAGCGCTGCTCGCCCTTTGACGGCGGCAACCTCAATCGGGCGTTTCCCGGCGATCCCACCGGGTCACCGACGGCGCGCCTCGCTCATTTCCTCGAACACGAGCTCTTTCCCCGCCATGACGTCATGCTCGACCTGCATTCGGGCGGCACATCCATGGCGCACCTGCCCTGTACGCTGATCGAGCGGCAGGCGGATGCCGCCCGCTTCGAGCGGTCCGTCTCGCTGATGCGGGCGATCGGCGCATCGCATGCCTTCATCGCCGACAACGGGCCGACCGCACCGACATCGATGGGGGCTGCCGGGCGGGCGGGGACTATCGGCCTTTCGGGAGAGTTCGGCGGCGGCGGCACCGTGACGCCTGAAACAATGGCCTTCACGGCGTCGGCGGTCGACCGGCTGCTCGTGACGCTCGGCATCATCGAGCGTCCGGTCCTGTCGCGCGTGCCGCTCCCCGAGCGTGGGCCGTTGCAGTTGCTTTCACTGTCCCGGCACAGCCAGGGCATCTATGCGAACCGCAGAGGCTGGTTCGAGCCGGCCGTCGCACTTGGCGCCACCGTTTCAGCCGGCGAACTTGCCGGATGGTATCATGACCTGGAACGCCTGGAGCAGCCGGAGGAAGAGCTGCGCTTCATCGAGAGCGGCATTGTCATTTCGCACAGGCTGCATTGCGACGGCCAGGCCGGCGACTGCCTGATTCAGGTCGCTGAACCCATCGAATCCTGAGGAGAGCGTGAGCGCTAATCCGCTTAAGTGATGACGTCGACCGCAGCCTTGACCCAGTCGAGACGCCTTGCCGGTATAAGGCCGTAGTTGTAGAAGTTCACGCCGTCAGCGCCGGCATCGACGGCGGCCTTGGCGCGTGCGGCCAGGACCGCAGGCTCGCCGACCTCGGGATAGAAGACGCGCAGGCCAACCCCGAGGAACTTTCCCGCTCCGATCGCCGCCCGCCCGGTCCGAATGACATTGCCGACGACACCCGGCGCCATGTCGTAGCAGCAGAGGATCACCCCGTCGCAAAGCTTGCCGACTGCTGCGAGATCGACTCCGCCGAGCCAGCCGTCCTTCAGGTCGATGAGCACGATGCGTGTCGCCGGATCGGCGGCCGCCTTGATCTCGCCGATCAGGCTGGTCACCGGTGCGGTGCGCCAGGCAAGATAGCCGTGCAGATCAGGATGGTCGCGAAAGGCATCGATTCCGGCTGCCGGGAAGTCGGGAAACTGCCTTTCCGGAACAGCCCGTTCGCAGAGTTCCGCGATGAAGCGCACGACCGATCTGCGCGCGCCTTCGACCGGCACGCCGGCCTTTTCGGCGCGCGCCGTGCAATGGTCGCAGAAGCAGAGAGACAGAAGGAAGTCGTCTTCGCCGTTCAAGCCGACACCGTCTTTCTCGTGATGATATTCGTGCGCGAATCCCATGAAGTTCGGGCTTTCGAGTTCCACCATATCGGGCTGGTAGTTCGTCGTGATGTCGCGCACGAGGGTGACAACATAGGCGCGTGCCGCCGGGCTTGAGGGGCAAAGGTTGTAATAGTTGGGATTGCCAAAGGCGTTCCGCGTCACATGATCGGGATGCAGCATGCCGAGACGGGTATTGTGGAGGCAGACTGTCCAGCAGGAGACCTTGAGACCGGTCGTGTCGCGTACCCTGACGAGCGCTTCCAGCATGTCGCCGCGCTCGTCCACGTTCCTGGCCATCAGCGGCCGGATCACCTTGTCCTGCCATAGGTTTTCATCCGGCCGGAAGTAGACTGTCCCGTCCTCGGGGAAATATGCCTTTTGCTGCGGGCTTCGCGGCTGAAGGAACCGGCCAGCATGATAGGAAGTCGCCAGGCTGACCGTTGTGAGGCCCGCTCGGCCGCGAAGATCGGCGGCAAGTGCCGCGAGCCCCTGGTCCTGGATGTCCCAGGGATAAGTCCACATGGAAAGATGCATGGCGTGCTCCCTTCAATCCGTCCATCTTATAGAACACGTGTCCATAATAGCGTCTAGGCCCCCTCGTTCCGGAAAGCTCCTTCTATTCGATGCGGGATCGGGCAAGACGTTGCGGCCGAATTGAGCCTCGGACTTTCCGCCAACTTAAGCGTTAACGTCATCGTCTTGGCTGAAGGCGGGATCAGCCGGGCCACATGACGAAGCGCAGCGGATCGCCCCCCGTCTTCGGCGCGAAGGTGGCGGTGACCTCCAGCAAGGTCGCCGTCGACCGAGACGTAGTAGACCACCATGTCGAGGGATCCTGCGTGCAGGCTGCCGCCTCCGATCGGGCGTCCGATGGTTGCTTCCTCGGCAAAAGCCGGGTTGCAAGAAACAGCGCGGCCAGGAGCGATGCGCTCAGGGTTCTGCGGATCATCTCACCCTTTTTGACTGGGCCGCCCCTCCCCGGCGACATCGACGGCGACGATTACGTCGGCGGCTGCGCGAAAGCCGCGGTTGCCGCGAGCCTGACGATCGGGTCAGGGCAGCGATATCTCTGCGGCGAGGCCTCCGCCGAGGCGGTTGTAGATCCTTACTGTGCCGCCAACCGAGACGGCAAGCTGCTGAGCGATGGCCAGTCCAAGCCCTGTACCCCCGGTGTCGCGGTTGCGCGAAGTCTCAAGCCGGTAGAACGGTTGCATGGCGGCCTCCAGCTTGTCGTCCGGAATACCTGGCCCACGATCGGTGACCGTAATGATGGTATTTCCATCGCCCTTCCGTTCGACGCTGATCTCGGCAGCACCCGCAAATTTGAGGGCGTTGTCGATGAAGTTGGTCAGGATACGTCTCAACGAATAGGGCTTCGTCACGGCCGTGCCCTGAACGATGCCTGCAACGGTGACCGCCTTTCCAG
>NZ_JABEPH010000364.1:0-5864 GCF_013004495.1 Rhizobium sp. SEMIA 4085 | reverse complement strand
GGAAGAGGCTGTACCGGCGCTGATGGCGATGGACCGGGCGGAAGGAACCGGGATCAGCGTGATTACGCGGTTTTGAATGAGGTGGCGCCATGCTCATCGCCCAGATCAGCGATATCCACGCCAGCCCCGGCAATGACGGCCTTGCCCGCCTTAAGAGGGCAATTTCCTGGCTCGCCGCGATGCAGCCGGCTATCGTCGTGGTGACCGGGGATCTTGTCAACGGCGGCTGGCGGGAGGGCTACCGGCAGATCATTGCTGCGTTGCAAAGCCTCGCGTGCCGCACCTTGATCCTCCCCGGCAACGTTGACGACCGCACCGTCATGCGCGGGGCGATGCCCGAGGCCGGCCATTGGGGCGATGACGAGAAAATGCATTTTGCCGAACCCCATGGAGACGCGTTGATCGTCGGCCTTGACACCTGCGTCGACGGACATGCCCATGGTGACGTTACGGAACATCTTCCGTGGTTGCGGCAGACGCTGGCGAGCGGTCCATCGGGCATGCCCTTGCTCTTCACGCATCACCATGTTTTCCCCACGGGAATATCGCCTCTGGATGATGTCATGTGCAGGGGTGCAGATGCCTTGGGCGACCTGCTATCGAGTGTCATAAGGCGCCCCATCGCAATCTGCAGCGGCCACGTCCATCGGCCGATGTCGAGCCTGATCGCAGGCATTCCGGCATACATATGCGGCTCGATCTGTCCCGCCAATCCTTTGCTGCTCGATCCCACACATGAACCGCCTGTCACCGATCCTCCAGGCCTCATGATCCATGATCTTCGCAATGGCCGGCTGGTCAGCAGTCACGTTTCCTTCCGATAGAGAGATCTGGTGGATGACCAACCGTGGCCCGGAGAGCTCGAGGCATCCGTCAGCGTCTGCCTCAAGATCGGCTTAGAGCCTATCCTTCGACACAGCGAATATCTCGGCCACGCCATCCCATACCGCGCGGATGCGCGGGATATCGACCAGATTGGCCGGGGCAAGCATCCAGAGTTCGCGATCGGGCATAGCCTCGCCGCAATCGATCTCGACCAGAGAGCCGGATTTTGTTTTGCGACGAAGCGCGGAAGCATGGCGATTCCGAGCCCGGCGGCCGCGGCATTTGCCGGCACGACATTGCTGCTCGAGCGGAAGACGAAGGCGTCCGGGCCGAATTTCGTTTCCAGCCAGCGCGCTTCGGCCACGCCGTCACTATCCAGGTCAAATCCGATGAGGCGGGCTGGCCCGCTTTCCGCAACAGTCTCGGCGGCCGCTTTCGAGGCGTAGAAAGCGTATCCGATCGTCGCCACGCGTTTTCCGGTGAGATCACTGTTCTTCGGGTGCCGCAGCCAAAGGGCAATATCGGCCTCGCGCTGGGCAAGGCTCTGCACGCGGATATCGGTGACGATTTCGAGTTCGACGTCCGCAAGCCCGCGCAGCACGTCGCCGAGCCGCGGCGCGATGACGAGATCGGCGATCGAACGGGTCGTCGTCAGCCGCACGCGACCGCTCGGGCAATCCGCCGCCTTAAGCCGCGATCTGCCGGATCCGCTCGGCAGCATGATCCCGGCCGAGACCGTACATCGTACGGCGCTGGCGGAGATCGCCGACCGTTTCGCGACGGTCGTCCCGAATGTAGCGGCGATTGTCAAAGGGGCCGCAACGGCCTGACGGGCCGCAAGAAGCCGTCTTTCTCTACGGCTTCTTGCGCTTCTCCTGCTCTTCCCTAAAATGCCTGACGGTTGCGGCGCGCTCTGCCTTTTCGGCTTTCGAAAGAGCGCCGTCGCCGTTCTTGTCGTAGAAGGCGAAGACGGAAAGGAGGAGCGTCTTGAACTCATCCTCCGTCAGTTTGCCGTCCTTGTTGGGGTCGAGCGCCAGTTGGGCGGCGACGCGTTCCGTATTGCTCAGTCCGTCAGCGAACGGCATGCGAGGCAGCGGCGGTGATTTCAGCGCTTCGTCGAGCGTCACGATACCGTCGCCGTTGCGATCGAAATTCGCAAAGCGCGCTTTCATGCCGAGTTCGGCCTCGTCGCGGCTTTCATAGAGGTTGGCGACCTTGTACTCGTCGAGCGTCATGCGCCCGTCGGCATCGAGATCGCCGGTGAAGAACGGCATTGCGGCGGCCGCCCTTTGGCGTGCGGCATCGACCTGCCGGAGCCTGGCGATATCGTCTTCATCGAGGGCGCGGTCGGCACCGCTGTAGACGGCAAAGCGCTCCAGATGGCTGGATACATGCTGGTCGCGCGCATTGCCCATGTCTTCCACAAGGAAAATCGGCGGAGCGGCCGGCTCGGCCCTTGCGGACATCGCGCCGACCGATAGGCAGACTGCGGCAAAGACGAAACCGGCTCTCATGAAACCCCCAACCCAGGAACGACATCAATAATGCAGCCCGCTCGTGCAGGCAATGCGAAGACAGCTGCAACACGCCGCATACAATCGGCCAAGAATTGCTGCTAGCATGACGCGCTTTGAGCCATTGCCGTATCGGAACACGGGTAAAAACAGGAGGTGCCCATGGCCTGGTCTGCCAGCCAGTATGTGAAGTTCGAGGATGAGCGGACGCGCCCGGCGCGCGATCTCCTGGCGCAGGTGCCGCTGGAAAGGGTCAGCAAGGCGATCGATCTCGGTTGCGGGCCGGGAAATTCGACCCAACTCATCGTCGACCGCTACGGCAAGGATGGCGTGTCCGGCCTCGACAGCGACCTCAACATGCTGGAAGCGGCGCGCAAACGGCTTCCGGACACCACCTTCACCGAGGCTGACCTTGCCACCTGGCAGCCGAATGAGCCTGCCGACCTGCTCTTTGCCAATGCCGTCTTCCAGTGGCTGCCCAACCATCTCGACATCTTCGACCGGCTGATGGACGGGCTTACCAGGGGCGGCGTGCTCGCCGTGCAGATGCCCGACAATCTCGGCGAGCCGACGCATCTGCTGATGGAGGAAAGCGCCCATGCCGGACCATGGAAGACGGCCTTCGAAAAGAAGAGCGTGCGCCGCAATCCCCTTTCCCAGCCGTCGGCCTATTACAGCCGCCTGATCGGCAAATCCGAGCGCCTGGATATCTGGCACACGATCTACAACCACCCGATGGCGGATGCCGCGGCCATCGTCGAATGGGTGAAGGCAACGGGCCTGATGCCCTACCTTGCGACTGCCGACCAAGAGCATCGCGAGGCGTTTCTCGCAGATTATCTCGGGCGTGTCGAGAAGGCCTATCCGAAGATGGCGGACGGGCGGGTGCTGCTCGGCTTCCCGCGGATTTTCATGGTGGCGGTGAAGGGTTAAGCGCGACACGTTTCATGGAGTGCGACGCAGTCGCCGCGCCGTGCCCGGGGGATGATTTGGCAAGGCAGCGACCACACTCTCCCTCATCTTTGTGCTTGTCACAGAGATCCAGCCACTGCGCGTTCGCGCCGTGAAGGACTCATTTGCCCTGAAGGGAACCTCCTGCGCCCAAAGACTTCGGCGCGCTCGATTGCTGTGACAGGCATAGGATAATTGACAGCGCAGAGGGCAACCGCTTGCTTGCCGCAGCCTTGCCCGAGCTCGAGCGCTTGGAGCGTTGCCCAATGACTTGATGGGGGAGGAGAAGCAGACCTGGTGACAACAGGCCATGCTTGCGGTAGCGCCCGGCGGCCTTATATTCCGGCGCTGACAATCACGGAGAGCAATCCCTATGCCAGACGCCAAGCCATCGCCGCCCACCACTCTGGTCATCTTCGGGGCGACCGGCGACCTTACCCGGCGGCTTCTCGTTCCGGCGATCATCAATCTCACCCGCGGCGCCATGGTCGGCGACGATCTCGACATACTTGGCATCGGCATCGAGCCCGGCGGCGACGAGATGCTGCTCAAACGGCTAGACGATTTCCTGGCCGGCCTCGGCGACGGCGAACCGCTCGTCAAGGATCCGGCCTGGGCACGGTTGCGGCAGCGGATCAGCTATATTTCCGGCGATTTCACCGGCGACGATATCTATCTGGAGATCGCCAAACGGCTCTCGTCGGCGCCGGGCGGCAATGCGGCCTTCTATCTCGCCGTGCCGCCCCGCTTCTTCGGCGGTATCGTGGAGAAGCTCGCCGCTCACGGACTTGCCGCAGAGAGTGAAAATAGCTTCCGTCGCATCGCCATCGAAAAGCCCTTTGGAACCGACCTCGCCTCGGCCCGTGCGCTGAACGCGCAGATCCTGAACAAGGTCGGCGAGGGCCAGATCTATCGGCTCGACCATTTCCTCGGCAAGGAGACCGTCCAGAACCTGCTGACGGCGCGCTTTGCGAACATGATGATCGAATCGCTGTGGAACAGCCGCTATATCGACCATGTGCAGATCACCGCGGCCGAAACTGTCGATGTCGGCAGTCGCGGCGCCTTTTACGACGCGACGGGCGCGCTGCGCGACATGGTGCCGAACCATTTGTTCCAGCTCCTCGCCATGATCGCCATGGAGCCGCCGAACAGCTTCGACGCCGAAGCGATCCGCAACGAGAAGAGCAAGGTGCTGAAGGCACTGCGGGTCTTTACGCCCGAGGAGGCGGCAACACACGGCGTTCGCGGTGTCTATTCCGGCGGGACCCTGAACGGGGTGGAAATCCCCGCCTATCACCAGACGCCGCAAGTGGCGCCCGGCAGCAAGACCGAGACCTTCGTGGCGCTGAAGCTTTATGCCGATACTTGGCGCTGGGCGGGCGTGCCCTTCTACCTGCGGACCGGCAAGGCGATGACACTGCGCGACACGGAAATCGTTGTCGAATTCCAGCCCGTGCCTTTCGCGCAGTTCCGCGAGACAGACGTCACGCGCCGGCTGCCGCCGAACAGGTTGGTCATACAAGTGCAGCCGGACGAAGGCATGAGCCTGGAGATATCAATCAAATCGCCAGGGCTTTCGGTCGATACCGTGCCGGTTTCGCTCGACTTCCGCTATGCCGACCAGTTCGACATCGGTAAGATGACCGGCTACGAATCCCTGATATACGACCTCCTGATCGGCGACCAGACGCTGTTCCAGCGGGCCGACGGCATCGAAGCCGGCTGGGCGGCGGTGCAGCCTTTCCTCGACCTATGGGCGAAGGGCGGCGAGCCGGAAGCCTACGCCCCTGGCAGCATGGGGCCTGCCTGCGCCGAGGGCCTCATCGAACGCGACCGGCGGCAATGGCATGCGCTGGACGTGGTGCATGCGAAGCACAAATAAAAACCCCGCTTCACATGGAAGCGAGGCTCCTTCCGTTTCGGCATGAATGCCGGATCAAACGAACTGGCTCAAGCCCGGGACCGAGGCGACGACCTCGTCGACGACTTCTTCGCCGGCATATTGCTTGGCAATGGCGATGGTTTCCTTGGCGAGCGAGGTGATTTCGCCCATGCCGAGGCCCTGGCTCATGAGCTGCTGGCCGAGGCCCATGATTCCGCCGCCGCCGAGCGCGCCCATCAAACCGCCGAGCAGACCGCCGCCACCGGCACCTTCGCCGTTATACTGGGCGACGAGATCGGCGCCGCCGGGAATGGCTTCTATCATCTTGGCGACAGCTGCATCATCCCCTTCACGCTGCAGGAAACCGAGCATCATGCCCAGCGCCTTCTCCGCCAGATCGGGCGCAATGCCCACGCGATCGGCAATCTGGGTCACAACTTCATTCATCGTCAGCCTCCTGTTATTTGACGTTGACGTCAACGTTATTCGAGTTTCGTCCGCAACTCAAGCCGCGTCGCCGAGAGCCGTCATTTTCCCCGGAATTGCTTTCAATGCAAACAGTTGTCGGCATCCCGGTCCCTGCTTATAACAGGTGGACGATAGTAAGATGAATGCGGCCTATTGCGATCTCCGCATTTCAAACGCAAGCGGCGGCATCGGCCGAAGGGAGAACTGCTTCGTGCTCGAGG
>NZ_JABEPH010000363.1:0-5950 GCF_013004495.1 Rhizobium sp. SEMIA 4085 | reverse complement strand
CAACGTCCAAAACGGCAGGCTTCACCCACATGTGTATCGATCTAAAGAGTGAAGTGCACGATGCGATCAAACTTGGGGACTTGCTGACAGCAAAGGACGGACTGGCGGAAATTAACAGGCGAAGGACGTTTTCGCATCCGGAACCATGGAAGAAATCAATCAGCACGGTTCATAAGTCAAAAGGACTTGAATGCGAGAACGCATTGATGATGATGTGTGATCGGCATTCGTTCTCGAGCACAGAATACAAACGACGCCTGATGTATGTCGGTCTCAGCAGAGCGAAGAAGAGTTTGACGCTCATCGTCTGCCGGGAAAATCCCACTCCACTATTTACGTTTTAGACTGCCCAAAAGGTCAAGGATCCCTTCGACGTTTTTAGGCGTTCCTCGGCGCGCCTGCGATCTTGCGAACGGCTGCTGTCCGGCCTGACGACGTAATCAAAATCTTCGAGGCAAGGCTTTGACATGTTGAAAGACACATTCAGGTGATCGCTATCGCTTCTTCCCCTTGATGTAGGCAAAATCAGTCAGACCCGCTTTCTTCCATAGTTCGAGATTGTCCTCAGGAACCGTCACCAAGGTCTTAAGCGCCGCTTCCACCGACTGCAGAAAAGCGACTGCCCCGTCCAGTGTCGTGAGCAAGGTTTCGACGAAACGGTCCTTGTCCGGCGGGTGATTGAAATCCGTTTCCGTATCGAAAAGCTTATGTTTCTCGTCGGGGGCGACATAGCTGTTGATCGCTGTCTCAAGAATCCAGAAATTATAGATCAGCACGACCGCCGCGTCGTGTTCCCGATCGAGGGTCAAGAGTAATTCGGGCTTCCACTCGATCGCTTTATGTAGCAGTTCGTCGGTGAGGTGACCCGTGAATTTGTTGCGCAGGTAGGAAAAAAACTCGACCGCTGGCGCGACGGTCGCGTACCCGGTGCTCAGCTCGCGATGATCTTTATAGATAAGACGGATCGACGTTTCGAAATCGCTGAGGTTGTGAAACCCGATGAACGCGGTCTTGAGGTGTGCGATTGCAAGGTAGAGGCCCTTATTGCGGATTTCTAATGCCGCCTCGGCCAGGTCATTGCGAATAACCAGGCATTTTAGAAGTTTGGCTTCCACGAGGCTCTCCAACGCATCACTATGTTGTGGTCTGATACCATAATCGCCTTGTGAGGGAAGTAAATCTGTCAAAGATGCAAGACCATATGACGAAAAGGGGCGGTAAAGCTCCAGGGCGGGTGCGAGTGGCAACACACAGGGAAGAGCAGGTACACCAGCATCTATTTGAGGTTGGGCTGGAAGCGGTCGTCAAAGATTGTCCGGAATCCGACGATCCCCAGCCCAAACCCGAAAGTGAGCCGGACTCAGAGCCGAACTTCGAGCTTTGGCGCCTCATCAAGCGCCGCGCATACGAAAGGCTTCGAGGTCTGCACTATACCGTGCGATATGGGACCTTTGTGGGGAGTAAGATTGCCCTTCCGATCGATGCAAGCCGGCCAATGGAGCTCGATCTCCTCGGGACGCATGAGGATGGCATTTTTGTTCTCGAGCTGAAGGTCGATCGGTCGGCCGAACGCAATGCTTTTTCCGAACTATTCGCTTACAGCAACTACATTGCCGGCATGTTCGCCTTATCCGGGCACCAGGACATCACCAATATCCTTGTGGCGAACCTCGACGTAAAGATCACGCGCCAAGCATTCCTGTACGATCTCCTCATCAACGACCGCAACATCATCGTGTACCAGCCAAGCTTTTCCTCGAGCGACGTTGCGAGCCTCCGGTTGGATCTCTGGCTTCCCACCGATGATGATTTCAAACATTTCACGAATGATCTGCTCTCCCACGATGCGATGGCATGCGTCGTCATTTCGTTCGAGGATCTCGACGGCTGGTACGACAGCGAAGAAAAAGACGGCAGTCTAAACGAGACAACGCGAAAACACCTGACCATGCTCAGTGGATATGCGGCCCAGCTGATGGAGGCAGAGCGGTTGCATGGGTTTTGCTTTATCCGAAAGCCATGGAGGGAGATTCCCCGCTGCTATCGCAACAGCCTTTTTGTATGCGCCCTGAATCCGTTCCGGGTCGCGGTTCCCGAGCGAGCGAATGCCATCACCGCCCAAATAGATCCGTCGAAGCGCAGCGAGCTCTTTGAGATGCCTGAAATGGCGTTCGATGGCCGGCTGATAGGTATCGCACAGCGCGCCTTGAACGATTGCCTGGCGCATAACACCGGTGGAGAGGTGGAGACGGCGATCTGGAGCGTCATCGTGGAAACCAGCGGCGAGGTGGTTTTCACGCACAATTTCGGTTTTCGGCCGACGGGCATGCTACGAGAGGCCTACATCAGCTACCTCAACGAACGCTTCGCGATCGAAGATGCCGGAGGATGGGGGGATGATTTGTCGGTGTTGAAAATCAACAACGTGAACAATTGGGTCCAGGCTTGGGAGTTCATGCGGATGTGTGGATTGGGCCAATCCGACGCGGAACATGACGAACCAGACGATGACGAAGGTAACTCCCCTTGGTAATCGTCGCTTTGGAAAAACCGCGCATTGCGAAAAACAGGGGCGCGCAGCGGCGCCCCTGTTTCCATTAGGGATTGATACGCCCAAGCCGTCACGCTTCTTCAGCTTAGGCCGAAAGCGTTGTCTTGGCATACAGCCGATTAGTTTTTTGATGTTCTTGGGGGATACAGCGCGCGGTGAGCGCATCCTCGAGTTCGTCTAACCTGCCACTGAACTCCAGTGGAAATTATAGCCCCGGCGGTTTTTGATACGCCGAGCGGCGACCGGCGAAAGCGTGAAGCTTTCCGGAAAGCAGGTGATCGACACGGCACGCGAGACCATTGAACGTGCTAGAGCGGTAGGAGCCGCGCTTTAAGGAGGGGTGTAGCCGACGCTGACAGTGTTACTGTTTTCGAAGCGATTTCGGCACGAATTTATCGATCTCCTCGTCGTTGAAAGTGTAGTCCTCCTTCTTTTGCAAAGCTATCTGAGCGTCAGCGTAGGCCTTTGCGGTGGTCTGTGGCGCGCCCAGGTAGATCGCGGAGAGCTTCTTCTGGAGTTCGTCCCTGCGTTTCAACGCCTCTTCCGAGGAGAGCGATCCCATCCTGAGATCGGCCAAGAGCGATAGATACGACTCTCTTATCGGCCACAAGTTGGCTGCAGCGTCCCTGTGCTTTTGCGCTGTGCCACCGGGGTCAAACCCCTTCATGTAGCCAGAAGCCCATAACCCCACTATCGAGAGAAACGCGGTGGCGAGCTTCAGCCAAAACTGATCGAGGAAGACGACCGATAAAGCGCCCGAGGTTGTCAGAACGGATACTCCAATCTGGCATAGCTTATACCGTTGCAGCGTCGCAGAGCAGCGATCAGCCATCTTCGCGTGGGTTTTATGGGTATAGCCCACGCGGCCAAATCATTCGCGGATCTGGTCTTCAAGCGGCGAAAACTCGCTGCGGTCAGGTTGCGGTTCAGGCTGCATCGGCGCTCACCTGATTGCCTTGGATCGGAACATGGATGCGATCAGTCGCGACAACGACGCCATTTTGCACTGCGTAGCATTCAACGATGTGATCTCCGTTGAAGTTAGTATGCTCGGTTCGTTTCAGGTTTCCGCGATCACCGTGTATTTGCCCGCGAATGCAATCACGGCGGCGTGCCTCTTCTCCGCGATTAAGTACCTTCCAGTAGCGATTGAAACCGCCCTTGATGTCATGGTCAATAACGCTGAATGTCAACGTCTTGGCTGTTTTGAGCGGCAGCTTCAGTCGCAACATTTCCCTAAGAAACCGCTCTCGGAAGCCGTTCTGCGACACCTCACAATCCAAGGTGATGCTGTTGCGTATATCAATCGGAAACCGGTTTTCGATAAACTCCTCCGTGTTTTTCCACGAGGCGGCGGCAAAAGCCGACTTCTGTGTGGACTGTTCTGCGGCGGGGAAGCCGCGGCCATAAATTTTGCGCCACCTTTCCTTCTCAGTGGTAGAGCCCGCGGCGGCGATGGCATCGACGGCCAGTTCATAAGCCTTTTTTGCCTTCTTCTGAAATTTGTTCTTCACCTTGACGCGCTGGCCACTACCGAGGGCGGCGTAATAGTCCTGATCAGGACGTTCAGAGAGGAACTTGAAGAAATCCCGGCTCATGTAATCGTAATAGAGGTAACTTTTTTCGTTATACTCACTCGTGGATTTCAGAAAATTGTAAGCCAGCGTGTCGATCAGTAGTCCGCCCATGGCGAGACCATGCTTGTTCTTCCAGGCGCGAGCCATCTTGCAGAGACGACGCAGGTTCTTGTTTTTCTGCTCGTTCGACTCTTTCATAGCTGCGATTTCGTCGCGAGGCTTCGTGATTTTCCACGATCCACCGTCGTAGGTGTCAGGATATTTGAAGCTGCCATCGGTCTGTTCGAATACCGGCTGGACTTCAATATGAAAATCTCGATAGAGCACCTGTACTACAAGCCGGTCCTTGACGACCGTCGTGCTCGGATAGCGGCTTTTGATTGCATTCCTTGTATCATCGAGAAGACGGGATTGTCCGCCGTCCTTGTAGTCATCCCATTTGCCGGCAGGCATGATGTAAAGCATGTCAAGGTCCGAAATGCCCCTGATCGCCGTCCAGCGGCCGTACGAGCCGACTTGCAGAGAATTCGAAACTTTCGACTCCGTATCGCGGAATTTCTTGTTGAGAGCTGCCGTCACCTCGCCGTAACGGAGGCTAATTGTATCGCCGTTGTCCACCGCGATGTTGCTGAGAAACTGTTTGAACGTATCGGCGATGCTCATCGGCCTGTTACCTCAATAGCTCTGAAAATTTGGCTCGGCTTGCGGCTGAGCCTATTCGTGGGTTGATGGGGCCACCTCACTATGTGGCCGATTAGTCGGCAGGCTGGTCTGTAAAAAGCTCCAATGTGAAAGGATCGCGCCGTCGGCTTAATCCCGCGCCAAGTGTTTGACAGGGGTGCTTGACTCTGCCGAGCCCGTCCTTGCCTTCGAAATGAGCCCAGCCGCCATTGGGCAGGCGCCTTGTCAAAATAGTTGCGCCGCATTTCCGACAGGGATGGAAGTAGCTTGTTTTTTCGCTTGCATCGGCAGCTTGATAGCGGATCAGCGCCTCGCGGACTGGCGTCACGCGACCTGATGGCAACCGTCTCGGATGCGCCTTGCGTGTAAACCGACCTTTTCTCATGCTGCAATCCTTAAATCGAGGTTGATCTGCTAGATGGCAAGCTTTGGGATCGCGCACACCGCCAGGAAGCCTTGATCTTTCAGGAATCGAGAACTTCCAGTCCCTGCAAAAAAGATCAGGTATTCATTCGCCTAATTCAAGAGGCAGGTTTACAAAAAACACAAAAAGATATATTTTGTAAACTGAAATCTAGGAGGTCGACATGATCGGCAACAAATTGAAGGTCGCTCGGCAAGCGTCTGGGCTGTCATTGCGCGCATTGGCGGATGCCATTGGGGGCGTTGTCTCTGCTCAGGCAATCGGGAAGTATGAGCGAAATGAAGATATGCCTGGATCCAAGGCGTTGATCGCTTTGGCCAAGGCCTTGGGTGTGTCGGAAGATTACCTTCTAAGTGAAGATCAACTGTCTCTGGAAGGGGTGGATTTCCGGAAAAAGCTCGGGACGTCCTCGAAAGAGGAGGCTGCAGTCCAAGCTCGCGCGGTCCACATGCTCGAGCGATATCTTGTTGTAGAGGATCTGCTTCAGTTGCGCAGCGTCGAGTGGGAGCAACCGCGAAGCGCCCCACATCCGGTCTCCGACATCCGTGATGCGGAAGATGCGGCTCGTTCGGGCCGCGATGACCGGGGGCGTGGAAAAGATCCCATTCCGCAACTGGCCGAGCTAATGGGGGAGAGGGGGAATAAGGGTCTTTCAATGGGCTTGCACGACGTCGGCGGGCGGGGGGGGGGGGGGGGGGGCGCGGGACGCGGGGGGGG
>NZ_JABEPH010000362.1:0-5959 GCF_013004495.1 Rhizobium sp. SEMIA 4085 | reverse complement strand
GGTTCAAGCCTGGAAAGATGAATTTGCGTTTGAATTTCGGGACACTTTCCGAAATCCTGCAGGTCTCGCCCCGGGGAGAAGAACGCAGGAAAGCTGCATGTCCGAAGTCATGAGAGCCCTCAAAAGCAGCGCCGATCCGTTGGAAAATGATCTCGCCCGCGTGTACGATCATTGGCAAGAGGTCAAGCGAAATCGAGGCCAGCAGGCGGGCCTCGGGTATGAACCCCGAGACATCAACGCATTGGGGGCGGTTTCGGTAATTGCGAGCCGGGTCCTGAAGGTTTCTGTCGGTTTTGAAGAAGTCGACCCAAATCAGAGCTACGAAGCCCTAGTGCTGAAATACCCCGAGCGGTTTTCCGATGATGTGATCGCTGCAGCGCAGGAACGGCTAAAACTCGGTGCAAGCAAGGTGAATCAATTCCTACAGCAGGACATTCAGTTCTTCATCAAGTCCAGCGCAATCGAGCTATTCGGAGAAAACGGCGTTCGGCCATCAGCCGAAAGTTGGGTTGGCCGCAAAGCTCACCTTCCCGAGCTTCACAGAGAGAACAGCTATGCTGAGAAATCCTAGCAAAGCGCTTTCTGGGTCTCGTATGGTTGCACGAGCAGGAAAAGGACGGCGAGCGCGGGCGAGGTTTAACTGCCGTGGTCGAGTTTGGCCCCTTGCAGTTGGGATGAATTGCACTGATTTCTGATGCGATGTTTTTTGATCGCCTTGTGGGGAAAGAACTCGTGGAAGCCCACAAGGACGAGGGGAGTTTCATTTCCAGAATAGACACGAGCCGCCATAGCCGGATTTGGCCAATTTAAGATAGCGACGTGGACGCGCTTCTGTCCGCAATCAGGCAAAAAGTCCACAAGATCGCGGAATACGAGAACCTGAGCCCCGACCCGCGTGAAGCCCTAAACCGAGAGAAGATCGAAGACACCACGGCCCTACGCCCGGTGGTCTTGCGGCGATACCAGACCGCGTTCCGGCAAGCGCTCTTGAATAAGCGCTCCAACTGCTGCGCGATAACCGGCACGAGCGAATTATCGGTCTTCGAGGCTGCACACATCATTCCATATTCAGAGAGGTTTGCCGACCGCGACAAGCTGGAGAATGGCCTTCTGCTTAGAAGTGATATTCACAAACTATTTGACGCGCACCTTATCTCCATCAATCCCAAGACTAAGGAAGTTGAAGTTTCTGACCGCATTGGATCATCGGACTATTTGAGCCTTCGCGCCAAAGCCATTGCGGATGATGTTTCCCCAAAGAGCCTAGATTCTCACTTCGAGAACTTTCAGAAACATCGTACATAACCTTGGAGCACTGAAGTGGCGTCCTCCGGGTATCCATCCCATCGCCTCGTGAACTCGTGCCACCGTCGGATCAGCGTTCTGATCGTTGTCCGCAATGGGCCGATTGCAATCGTTGCTCACGTTGGAAGGTATGCACGATCGCTATCCCTCAGACCGCGTTCGTAGGAGCGATCCATGAATCCGGAACGAGTGCGTCACCATCCCGCCATTCGGCGATAGGCACGACGCCAATGAGTTCTCCCCAAACGTCAGCGCCGGCATGGTCGAGCACAATTGCCTGCAACTGGCCCTTCGCAAGAACGATCTCGTCCGCGATGGCTGAGAACACTCCCCGGACGGCGGCAACGTCCTGATTGCGCGTTCGACCTGGCGCGTCCCGACCTGGTTTGTCAAACCCCGACGGGAAGTAGACCTGGCTTGGTTGGTCGTACACAAGGAATCCCGGGACACAATGATCCGGAAGCTCCCTGAAGAAGCGCTGGAGCGACAGGGTTACCGCGACGTGGTAGGCGAGCCAGTTTGCGCCACTGCCGATTTCCCATAGGTAGTCCTTGCGGTCGGGATGCACGACGCGGACAGTCAGGTCGTCGATCAATACCTCAATCGGCGCATCAGGCCACTCGCCATCAAGCTTGGGCAGGATGGAGGCCGCAATCTTCGAGACATATAGCAGCGCGTTCTCGGTACGCCTGCGAACCTGCTGCTCGGAGTAAATCGCCTTCTGTTCTTCGATCAGGTCCTGCAGTCGACCAATCTCTTCCGCCTGCGTGCCACCATCCTCGGCGCGCTCGAATGTCTCGAGCGCCTGTTCCAGACGACCGAGGAAACGCTCAACTCTGTCTCTTCGGTAAGTTGCTTCCCTGACCTCGTCCGATCGGCGTTCGAGGATCGTGATCTCCTGGCGAACTGCGGCCAAGGCTTTCGTTGCCTCTTCAAGGTCCGACCTGATCCGTAGACGTTCCTTATCGAAAGAGTCGGATAGGCTCGGTTGCGTGCGCAACTGGATTTCAATTCCCGCCAGCGCCTGCACGAGCGCGTCAATTTTCTCGCGACCATCCGCAAGCACCGCTATCGGGTCGCTGGCGGCTTCCGTCCTAGACTTGAGCCACTCCGCGATGTCCAGCCGGTCCTTCTGGATGCGAATAGCGCCGCCGTACTTTCGGCTGCTGTCTACAAGACGTTCCACCTCTCCGAGGTGTTGCCGGAGAATGGAGAGCCTCGCAGCGGTTTCTGATTCCCGGTTTTGCAAGACTTCGAGCTGACGGAGCGAGGGCTCGATCGAGTCGACGGTCGCGAATGATGTTCGAGTGTCGGCGCGCGTCGCCGCACGGAGGAGGTCTATCGTCTGGTTGGGCTCATCTTCGGGAATTGCCGTTCCCTGTGGGAGGAGCCCGAGCTCGAGCGCCTGTCTGAGCCACCCGGTGGTTTCCGCCTGCCAGGCACGGACCGCTTTCTTGACCGTAGACAAAGCGGATTCTGCTTGGCGAAGAATGCGCTGCAGGCGGTCAATCTCCCATCGCGCCGCAACCATTTCCGGAGTCAAAGCACCGAGGACGTAGGGGAAAATAGCCTTTAGCTTCTCTCGATGTTCGGTCGTGTCCGCTCCGAAAAACAGGGCAAGCGGGTTCGCAACGATGTATTGAGGCTGGAAGTTGAATGCGATGAGGTCGCGAAAGCTTACCCGGCTTTGATAGGCCGCGTCCGCATCCGGATTGATCCGGAGCCGCGACAGGCCGGACAGCTCGCCGAGCTTGCGTTTGACGATGTCCGCGTTCGTGTTCTTCTCGGTGATCCGATCGGGGATATCGATCTCGTCGCCTTCTAGGAGGAACATGTCGCCGGTCTGCTTTGCCTCGCCAGGTTCCCGCCGAGCCAGAAGCTTTTTGCCTTCGAGGGTATCCACTACGATACCGAACCATTCGCAGGTATTGCGTATCGTCCCAACCGGAATGCTGCATTTGCCAGACGCCAGGCAGTAGTCGATAATTGGGATTACCGCTGATTTCCCGGTCTTTGACGCGCCGGTGATGACGTTCACCATCCCGGGTTCGAAATGCAGGACACGCGGCGGATGATCAGCCTTGGGCCAGAGGATCAAGCTAAGAATCTGGAAATGCATGGTTAGGGTTCCACCCACAAAAGTGCGAAGGCCTGATCGAGCGATAGCCTGCCGAACCAGCGACCGAGCTTGTCTGCTCCGGCGACGTGGTACTTCAGCCGTTCGGGCGGTTTTGGGGGACGTGCTTCGTTACTCCGAAGCCTTCCCGTGTCGTAGGAAAGGTTCATCAATCCGCTGGAGATTGCCGCACCTACGGAGGACAGCGTTAGCTCCCGCATCTTCAGGGCACGCTCTTGCACCGCGATTAGAAGCTCGCGCTCCTCGCCCAGCTTTTTGGTGAACTGCGAAAGACCGGACGATTCGTAGGTGGAACGGATGCGGTCAAGCGTGGGGGCGTGGTACAGGAGCGGGAGCACCACGAAGAACGAGTGTAACTGGGCGGCCTCGACCAATCGTTCTTGCTGATAGGACTTTCCGAACCGCCAAAGTAGCATAGCTCCCAGCGCGGGATTCTGGACCAGCGCCACCGTAGAGAGAGGGGTGGTCGTCATGATGCCCCCTTGGGAAACAAGGTCTTATGATCGGGGTGCCAACCGACCCTACGGTCGTCGGCAAGGCAGTTGTACTCTCCAGCGACGAAGTAGGTGGGAAGACTCTGGCCTTCCAAGGGCATAGTCAGATTGACGCACCGGCGATAAAGCTGCCTTCCCAGTTGCGGAGCGTCCAGATGCCCGTGGGTATCCGAAAGCTCATCAGAAGTCATTGCATGATGGCGAATGAGAGACTCGTCAAGCTCGTCAAGACTGCTGTTGACGATACTGCCCGTGTCCGCCCAGGTGACCTTGTCGGCCATGGCTCTTAGGAAGTCGCTGACTGCGTTTGTCATGAGCGTATCCGAAGCCTCGACGGCCAGCAGTTGGCGCACAAAAGTCGGCTGACTGCTGAGAAGATCGGCAATCTGATCCTGGGCGGGCGCACCCGTGGTCGAGACCAGAAGCTTTGAAAAATCGTGCTTTCTGATGAACGCTCTCAGTTTACGCCGAAACACGACAGCGTCGAGGATCGGTGCCTTTTTTTTACGGATGAGACTATCGACGTCATCCTTTGCGATGCCGATCGCCGCAGCGCAATACTGGTCCAGGCTTTCCTCCGGAAGTGTCACAACCAGCTTTTGCGTGATCGCGTCGATCGGGTCTTCCTCAGTTTGCAATTCAAAGAGCCGTATGACCTTCAGACAGACTTCATCGCCGGCTTCGAGAAATTTGCTTATCAACGGCTCCACGCCGACACCCTTTTTGCCTTTGAAGGTCTTCGTCTTGAATTTCTTCAGCAGCGCGTCAGCCTTTGCAGCATCTCTGGCGTCATGCAATGCGTGAACGAGGTCGCCGACCTTCAGTGGGGTGACGTAAAACCGGAACGCGGTTGCTGGATCGAGAAGCGAGCCAGGAAGTGAAGCCCAGTTCGCGAGCGTCTTCCACAGTTCCGCAGACCTGTCCGAGGCGGGATTGCCCGACATCGCGCTTTTCGACTGCTCGAAGATCAATCCGCCGGATGGGTCATGGATCGCGATATCGTCAAGTTGCTCAAGCGAGATCCGGCAGCCCTTGGCGACACTCATCAGATAGTAGCAGAGTCGAACGGGCTGAAGGCCATATCCGAGGTATTGACCGGGTACTGACGTCTTGAGTTTCGGATATTCGTCTAGCGACATTGCACCCCGGCAGAATCGTTACCAGCACACGCTATCCGAAAGCAGTGGTTGCACAAGATACGCATAGAATTACCAACATCTTTTCAAAATGTGACGGTAAATATACGAACGAACACCGTCGCTTGATATGCAGCGCCAGATACGTCTGGACTATCTCCAAAAATATTGGACTCTGCGCCTCATATGTCTGGCCTCAGTCCTTAGCTTACTCAATAATTCCTCCCGGATTGAGGATGTCCTCGACAGTAGAGCCGATAGGGTCCTTGATCTTGTCCTCGACTTTTTTGACCTTTTCCTTGAATTTCTTTTCCGCGAACTTCTTCACAAACTGGCCCGGGTCCTTCAGCGCTTTCGGGAAAGGAGCCAGCAGGCAAGCTCCTCGCACGTGGTGGCCCCGATTCTGAATAGCGCGAAGGCGGAAGTCCCGACGACGCGTTATGGGCTTCCAAGAATGGAACGACTTTCTCTGCCAGCTTTTCCCCGTTTCGCGTGGCAACGACCGACTCACAGCCGAAGACGTGACGTTTGAAGGCGAACTCAGGAAAGCCGCCAAGGAAAGTCCCGCTTCAACACTCGCTGACCGCGCGTCCGTTTGATCGATCGCTGACTTATGACCACGGCATATGCAGATAGACATGGTCCTTTAGGATATTGTACGCCTCGGAATCACCATCCTCGAAATGGCTCTGAAACGTTCCGGCTAGGTAGTCACAGAATGCCAGGCCATCCTCGAGAGGCTTCGATCTGATGATCCTGCTGACCTCGGTCTGCGACCGCATGTGAAACCACAAATCTTTGCGAAGGATGCTCTCGATAAGAACGTCGTATCCTAGACCTGCATTAAGCTCGTCAGGACATATCGACACTTGGCGCAGGTGACGAAC
>NZ_JABEPH010000361.1:0-5998 GCF_013004495.1 Rhizobium sp. SEMIA 4085 | reverse complement strand
GTCCTGAAGGGCGCGATTACACCTTGCAGCATAGGATAAGGCTGTGCCGGAATGAGACGGTCAGCGCGGTGCCACCCCGGAAAACAATGAAGACATCATGCGGCCGAGGACCACACTAAAGCCATGCGGAGGCTCGGCGACAGCTGTGTATGGCCAGTTGCTCCCACCGCCGTTCTGCCCGGGCTTATCGCGCAGCAGGCGGCTGCGGTCGAGCGCCAGAAAATCGAGCGGCACGATTTCCAGCCAGCTTGCCGCAACCGACGGCGCAATGGCGCCGAGCAGCCGCGCGCGGCTGCCGTTTTCACAGCGCCGCGGCATGACGATGATATCGACGGCGGCCTGATGCCCCGCCGCGCTGGAGCCGGTCGCATTGAGATGCGTCGGGCGGACGTGGCCGGCCGCCCGCCAGACCTCCCTGTTGGGCGAGGGCCGCCGGCGTGAGGTGTGTAAAAGGAACGGGCGCCGAGCAGCCGCGCGCGGCTGCCGTTTTCACAGCGCAGCGGCATGACGATGATCTCGAAGGTGGCCTGATGCCCCGCCGTGCTGTAGCCGGTCGCATTGAGCAGCGTCGGGATGACGTGATGCATCGCACCCAGAAGCGTTGCCTCAATGTCATCGGCATGGCCGTCGCCGAAGAGCTCGGCAAAGCTCTCGTCACGCAGATCCCGCCCGAAGAGATCGCAGATTCTGGTGCCGGCAAGCCGGAAGGTGACGGCACCCAGTTCGTCGTTTTTCTCAAGGATGAAGAGGCTCGGCAGAAGGTGGCCAAGGCTCGACGGTTCGATCTGCGATTTCAGCGGTGCATCGCTGGCACCGCGCAGACGGTTCCAGTGATCGTAAATATCGATGATCGTCTGATGACGCACGGCACACCAACCTGTTTCATTTCGGTTCAAGTTCAAGCCCGAACGGCTGTTCTGATGCTTACCAAGCGGATTTCATGCCAACTGCGGGCAGTTAAGGTTAAGGAACGGTTTCGATTGCGGCCAGTGACATGCCGTGCCACTGTTGGGTATCGCTTCGGAAACGAAGTTCAGCACTTCACTGATCGGGCGCGGGGTCAATCTCGGGGGACGCTCGGCAAGCCGTCCGGTTTGTCCGGGCGGCTTTTTTTTTGATCTTCGCTCCTGTAAGGCTGAGACCTCAATCCGGCGAGGACGCATATGGACGATCACAGGACGGAGCCGGAAACGGTTGAGGAAATCCCGATTGAAAAGAAACGGACGCCGGTTTTCAATCTGCCCGGCATCCTTTTGGCGACACTCTGTCTGCTCGGCGCGATCTATGCGGTCCAGTCGTTCATCCTCTCCGCAAACGCAGTCGACTGGCTTTTCATCACTTTCGGCTTCATTCCGGTACGCTATGTGATCCCGTTCTCGGAGCAGGGGCTGCAATGGATCTGGTCGCCGGTGACCTATTCTCTGCTGCACGGCAGCGTGGAGCATATTCTCTTCAATGGGCTGTGGCTGATGGCTTTCGGCGCGCCGGTCGTGCGCCGCATCGGAAGCTTGCGCTATGTTATCTTCTGGATTCTTTCATCGGTCGCCTCCGCAGCGCTTCACGCCGGATTGAACTGGGGCGATCCAACCTTGCTCATCGGCGCTTCCGGTGTCGTTTCCGGGCTCATGGGGGCGGCCTGCCGTTTTGCGTTTCCGCCGGAGCGGAAGGTAACGCGTCCGGCACATCTCAATCCGCGCCTGTCGGTGGCCGAGTCCTTTCGCAGCCGCACGGTGGTGGTATTCACGCTCTTCTGGCTGATTGGAAACGGGCTGATCGCCGTCGGCATTCCACTGATCGGCGACCCGAACCAGCCGATCGCCTGGGACGCACATATCGGTGGTTTCGTTTTCGGATTCTTCCTTTTCTCGTTCTTCGACCGGAATATTCCTGCCGAGCCCGAGGTTTCGCAAGAGCCGGATATATTGCAATCTTGAGCTTTGGAGTGCACCATTCGGATTGATCCGCGTTGGGACGAACAGCCCTTCGCAGGTGCCTCTGTTCAGTTAAGTGTTTCACTTTCGACATGGGAGGTTTCGAATGTCCAACACCGTAAAAGCCATCCTCGACCTGAAGGGCCGCAACGTCGTCACGGCCGGCGCGAACACGACCGCCGGCGAAGCGGCGAAAGTGCTCAGCAGCCGCAAGATCGGTGCCGTTGTCATTGTCGGCATGGAAGGCCGTATTGCCGGGATCTTCACCGAACGCGATCTCGTCAATGCCGTAGCAAAGTTTGGCAAGGATTGCCTCGATCAGCCGGTTGTCTCGCTGATGACATCGAGGGTCTTCCGCTGCCACGAAGACACGACCGTCAACGAATTGATGGAATTGATGACCAGCCGGCGCTTCCGCCATCTGCCGGTTGAAACGAATGGAAAGCTCGTCGGCATCGTCTCAATCGGCGACGTCGTGAAGACGCGCATCGCTGAAGTCGAGCGCGAGACAGAAGAAATCAAGGCCTATATCGCGGGCTGAGGCGGGCGGCCCACCATCACGCCTGGGTGGCGAACGCTTCCTGCATCCGCCGGAGTTCGGGAAGTCGCGCTCTGGCTTCCTCGTATCCGCGCTCTATCGCTTCGCCAGCCCGGTGGAATTCCGACAGGCCGATGTCACTGAGACGCGGATGTAGCGAAATGTCCGGCGGATCGCCGGCAAGGCGCGCGCGCGAAATCCTGTCCTGGATGATGTTGAAGGCTTGTACCATCACGCCGGTCATTCCGAGGCGCGCATAGGGAGCTTCCTCCTGCTTCTGCATCTCCTGAAGCGTCAAGGTCGCATTGTGCTTGACGACTGCGGACCGGCCGAAGAGGTCGTAGTTCAGATTGACAGCCACGACGAGCTGCTGTTCGTAGCTGCGGCAAACGGAAACCGGCACCGGATTGACCAGTGCGCCGTCGACCAGAGTGCGGCTGTTGCTGCGAACTGGCTCGAAGATGCCGGGCAGGGCATAGGATGCACGCAGCGCCGTAATCAGCGAGCCGCTGGAAATCCAGACCTCGTGGCCGGTGTTCACCTCTGCAGCCACGGCGACAAAGGGGCGGTCGAGGTCTTCCACATTCAGACCTTCGAGATGCTCCTGCATGCGCTTCGTCAGGCGCATGCCGCCGAAAAGTCCGCTGCCGCCGATGGTAAGATCAAGCAGGCTGGCAATGCGGCGCATCGTCAGCGAACGGGCGAAGGCCTCGAGCTCATCCAGCTTGCCGGCAAGATAGCAACCGCCGACCAGCGCACCGATCGAGGTTCCCGCGATCATGCCAACTTCGATGCCGGCCTCGTCCATTGCGCGCAGCACGCCGATATGCGCCCAGCCGCGCGCCGCGCCGCCGCCAAGCGCCAGCGCAATCTTTGTTCTTTTAGGGGGAAGGGTGGACGTCGGAGGAGCGGTCATATCTGGAACTGTCGAGACACCGGAACCTGAACTGCCTGCTTCAGAGCTCAGACGATGCAAACTCCAGTTCAGCATGGTATGCCTCCTCCAGGCAGAAATATTTCAGTTTGTTATAGTGTCCCCGTTCCCTTTCCAAATCGTATACAGCAGCGCTATCTGTCTCAATAGCGAGCAGGTACCTGACAGGCGCGCTATTTTCCGTAGACGTCTTTCGGGTCGAAATGCCGTTCGTCATCCACGATATCGAGCATTGGTTTCCCGTCCTGGAGCGTCACCGTGCGGTAAAAGCAGGAACGGCGGCCAGTATGGCACGTCGCGTCGTGGCCCGCGACCTCTACTTTAAGCCAGATTGCATCCTGATCGCAGTCGGTACGGATTTCCTTCACCGTTTGGATGTTGCCGGAGGTTTCGCCCTTCATCCAGAGCTTGCCGCGCGACCGGCTGAAGTAATGTGCCTTGCCCGTCTGGATCGTCAGCGCCAGCGCCTGCGCGTTCATGTGCGCAACCATCAGGATCTCGCCGTCATGCACGTCGGTGACGATCGCGGTGATCAGGCCGCGATCATCGAAGCGGGGCGTGAAATCGCCGGCATCTTCCAGTTCGGATTTGTCGTCTGACGGCGCATTGAATGCAAAAGGCATCATTCGGCTCTCTTAATGGAGCCGTATCAGCGGCTCCGCACCATGGTCATGAACCGCGCCTGTTCGGCAGGCTCGGCCTTGAAGATTCCGGTAAAGGTCGTCGTCAGCGTCGTGGAACCCTGTTTCTGTACCCCGCGCATCGCCATGCACAGATGTTCGGCTTCGAGCATGACAGCAACGCCGCGCGGAGCCAGTGTATCATCGATCGCCTTGGCGATCTGTGCTGTCATGGTTTCCTGCGTCTGAAGGCGGCGGCCATAGATCTCGACGACGCGGGCGATCTTGGAAAGTCCAAGTACCTTGCCGTCAGGCATATAGGCGACATGTGCCTTGCCGATAATCGGCACCATGTGATGTTCGCAGTGCGAATAGAAGGGAATATCCTTCACGAGAACCATATCATCGTAGCCGGCGACCTCCTCGAAGGTGCGGCCCAGGACGTCTTCCGGGTCCATTTCGTAGCCGGCGAAAAGTTCGCGATAGGCTTTGGCGACACGGGTAGGGGTATCGATCAGCCCTTCGCGCGACGGATCGTCACCAGCCCAACGAAGCAGAACGCGAATTGCGTCTTCGGCCTCCTTCTGGCTGGGGCGTTCGGCGTCACGGCTGGTCTGCGGAAAATTCTTTACGATGGCGTCCATACTGCTCAAGTCTCCTGGTCCACGAACTTTTGGACCGTCTTTCGGACTCGCCACTGGTATCCCTTGTCAGGAATGTTGCACCTTTGGCAGGCTCCGGGGCTTTCGGGGCAGCTTATAGCCCGTCCGGCACGGTTTCCCAATCAAACTTACCCGAGGACCATTGCATTTTCATGGTCTTCGAACGACATACATATAGGAAGACGGCGTCTTCATGTAAGTATGCTAGCACGACACGGTGTGTTTTTTGTTTATGATACAATGACCGCCGAAATAAGCCGATCCGCGGCAATCTGGAGCGGAATTCATCATGGACGACATCTATAACAGCAAAATCCTCGAATATGCAGGCAATATTCCGTTGACAGGCAGCCTGGCCGATGCCGATGCAAGTGCACAGGCGCATTCGAAACTGTGCGGTTCCAAAGTGCGGATCTGGCTGAAGATGGACGGCGATACCGTCACCGCGTTTGCCCATGACGTCAAAGCCTGCGCGCTCGGCCAGGCATCCTCCTCGATCATGGCCCGGCACGTGATCGGCGCAACGGCCGGCGAACTCCGCAAGGCCCGCGAGGACATGCTCGCCATGCTGAAAGCGGACGGAGATGGTCCGCATGGCCGCTTCGAGGACATGCGTTATCTGCGCCCGGTCAAGGATTACAAGGCTCGCCACGCGTCCACCATGCTGACTTTCGACGCTGTCGTCGATGCGGTTGGGCAGATCGAGGCAAAGCGCGCGGAAATGGCCGAGGCGTGAACATTGAGCGCTCAGCTATGTGACACCCCCCTCTGTCATTTTGTGACATCTTCCCCAGAAAGGGGAAGATCGGGATCGTGCGGCACTGCCGGCGCCTCCTCAAGACGCGGAGGTTAGGTCATGTGCGAGTTTTGCCCACTTCAGCAGGACGACGACGAAGATCTGCCGAAACGCAGGGTGTCCCGGATGATCTCGCCGGAAATATCGCGAAGTGACAGAGGGGGGTATTCCGGGCCGGTGGCCAGATATTCCCGAAACTATACAGGCCCTTTCCGCAAGACCCCGGACCGGCTGTTCGGCATGGGATTGATCCGGCTTTATCAACTGACCTTATCCGGGTTTATCGGCAACTCATGCAGGCATATTCCGACGTGCTCCGAATATGGCTACGAGGCGATCGCACGCCACGGCCTGTGGGCCGGCGTGTGGATGACGCTCTTTCGTGTCGGGCGCTGCGGGCCGGGCGGAACGAGGGGGCTCGATCCCGTGCCTGAAGGGCTGGGGCAGCGCTTCCATGGGGGGACGCCGTGGCGCTAGTTTGCGGTCGGACGGGAAGCGGGCGGACGGCAAACGCATG
>NZ_JABEPH010000003.1:0-71205 GCF_013004495.1 Rhizobium sp. SEMIA 4085 | reverse complement strand
GCCAAAACGATGCGCATGGTTGCCCCCCGTGCAAAAGCATCGGCTGCCGGACAAACACTGGTGCCGGGCCCCTCTGGCGAGAGTTTTTACGGCGCTCTCGTGATGTCGGTACCGCCTGCAAACAGCCGGCGGATTTTCACTCGATGAAAAAGCTCACAATGCCTCACGCGCATATCCCTTACGATATGCCGCATTTTTCACTCACATCATCCTTCAAGAACGATGTCCGCATTAAAGAGGTGCGGCCATGAAGCAACCCATCAGCCATCAATCCACGCTCGGCTATTTCCGCTGGGCTTTCATCGTCACGGCCGTAGGCCTGGCGCTCGGCGCTTTGCTGGGCTGGCAGTCCACCGGCACGATTAGCGGCATGGCGACTATCTTCTTTATCTGTACGGTTCTGGCCGTGCTGGAGATTTCCCTCTCCTTCGACAACGCGATCGTAAATGCCAACAAGCTCAAGGAAATGACGCCTGTCTGGCAGCATCGGTTCCTGACCTGGGGCATTATCATTGCCGTCTTCGGCATGCGCATCGTCTTTCCGCTGGCAATCGTGGCGATAGCCGCAAGTATCGGCCCGATCGACGCCGTGATCCTCGCCGCCCGGCAACCGGCTGAATATGCGCGCATCATGAACGAAGCCCATCTGCCAATCGCCGCCTTTGGCGGAACCTTTCTTCTGATGGTCGGCCTTTCTTACTTCTTCGACCCGGAGAAGGACGTCCATTGGATCGTCTCTGTTGAAAAACTGATGTCGCGCGGTGCGACGGTCAAAGGCATCGAAATCGCCTTCGTTCTCTTATTGATCCTCACTTTCGCTTCATTGCTTGAAGGCCAAGAAGCGACGACCTTCGTCTACAGCGCGATCTACGGTCTTGTCACATTTTTGGTTGTCGAAGTGATTGGCGCGATGCTGGACGCTTCGCAAAAGGCCATGGCAGAAGCGGCACGCGGTGGGCTTGGCGCATTCATCTATCTTGAGGTTCTGGATGCAAGCTTCTCGTTCGACGGCGTCATTGGCGCCTTCGCCCTGACGCAGAACCTTTTCATCATCGCCATCGGTCTGGGCATCGGCGCGATGTATGTACGCTCGATGACGATCATGCTCGTCGAAAACGGAACGCTGACGCATTACCGCTACCTGGAGCATGGCGCGTTTTACGCGATCCTGATCCTTGCGATCATCATGTACGTCCAGACCCTCTTCCATATTCCCGAAGTCGTCACCGGTCTCGGCGGTGCAGCGCTTATCGGTGTCTCGCTCTGGTCCTCTATCCGCCACAACAAGCGGAAGGAAGCCCGTGCGCAAGCGGAAGCGAGGGCGCAGGCCGAAGTCCATTCACCTGCCCGCGAGCGGCTGGAGGCCTGACATTTCCAAAGCCGCAGCGCTTGTACGCGTTGCGGCCTGACGGACAAGAATAAAGCCCGCGACCAACCGGTTGCGGGCTGTTTCATGCGTGATGTAATCGGGAAACTAGCGGCCGAAATGGTCGAAGGCGTCCGGTGCGATACCGAGAACCTTGAGGTCCCGGGGCTTTGGACGGCGACCCGCTTCGAATGCAGCGCTTACAGCATTTGCGGCGCCGATGACAGCGAAGGCACGGCCGAAGAAACCTTCCCGAATGGACTTGCTGTAGGAGGACATTGTCTTTCTCGCTTTGGCTTCATTATTGACGCCTCATACATGATGCGCTGCAGCATTCTCCACAAGTGACGGGATTTCAGGCCTGCCATGCAAAAACAAGCGGCCGGCTCATGTTCAGGGCCGGCCGCAAGAAAGGGTTCGAGCAGTCTTGGCTTAGTCTTCGCTTGCAGCAAGTTGCGACAGAACTTCGCCGCGGCCGCGTATTCTCAAGATCAACGGGATGATGAAGGCCGCAGCCGCAACGATCAGCAACCCGGCTGCGATCGGCGACGTGACAAGCGTCGTCACATCGCCCTGGCTGATAGCAAGCGCCCGGCGGAGCTGCTGTTCGGCAAGCGGCCCGAGAATCAAGCCGACAACCACCGGGGCGATCGGATAGCCGAAGAGCCGCATGATATAGCCAAGTACGCCAAAGGCGAGCAGCATGCCGAGCTCGAACACCGAGGGATTGGCGCCGATGGTACCAAGCGTCGCAAACAGCAGGATGCCGGCATAAAGCCAGGGCTTCGGGATCGTCAGCAGGCGGACCCAAAGCCCGATCAGCGGCAGGTTCAGAACCAGCAGCATGGCATTGGCGATGAGCAGGCTGGCGATCAGGCCCCATACGAGCTGCGGATTGTTCGCAAACAGCAGCGGACCGGGTTGCAGGCCGTATTGCTGGAAGCCGGCGAGCATGATCGCCGCCGTTGCCGTCGTCGGCAGGCCGAGCGTCAGGAGCGGCACCAGCGTACCGGCTGCCGATGCGTTGTTTGCCGCCTCCGGGCCTGCTACGCCTTCGATCGCACCGTGACCGAATTCTTCGGGGTTCTTCGCCAGGCGTTTCTCGGTCGCGTACGACAGGAAGGTGCCGATTTCGGCCCCGCCAGCCGGCATTGCACCTATCGGGAAGCCGATCAAGGTGCCACGCAGCCATGCCTTCCAGGAGCGGCCCCAATCCTGGGCCGTCATCCAAAGAGAACCCTTGACCGCCTCGACCTTGTCCTCGCCGCGATTGCCTTGGGCTGCGATATAGAGCGTCTCCCCGATCGCGAACATGGCAACGGCAAGCGTGGTCACTTCGATGCCGTCCAGAAGATCGGGAATGCCGAAGGAAAGACGTGCCTGGCCGGTCTGCTGATCGATGCCGACCATCGCCAGCGCAAAGCCGATGAAAAGCGACGTCAGCCCGCGAAGTGCCGAATCGCCGAAAGCGGACGAAACGGTCACGAAGGCGAGTATCATCAGAGCGAAATATTCACGCGGCCCGAAGATCAGCGCCAGTTTGACGATGTAGGGCGCGATGAAGGCAAGGCCGAGCGTGGCTATGAGGCCGGCCACGAACGAACCGATCGCCGCTGTCGCCAGCGCCGGACCGCCGCGACCCGCGCGCGCCATCTTGTTACCCTCGAGCGCAGTCACGATCGAGGCGCTTTCACCCGGCGTATTGAGCAGGATGGAGGTCGTCGAGCCGCCATACATGCCGCCGTAGTAGATACCAGCAAACATGATCAGCGAACCGGCTGGGTCGAGCTTGTAGGTGACGGGGAGAAGAAGGGCAACGGTCAGCGCCGGGCCGATGCCCGGCAAAACGCCGACCGCAGTGCCAAGCGTGACACCGACGAACGCGTAAAGAAGGTTCATCGGCTGCATGGCGACCAGGATGCCCTGGAAGAGGAATTCGAAGGTGCTCATCGCATCCAATCCTAGAAGAAGAGTCTCTCGAACGGTCCGGCAGGCAGCGTCAGCTGCAGCAGCTGCGAGAAAATGATCCAGACGACGAAGCTGAAGACGATACCCGCCGGGATCGAGAGCCACAGCTTGCGACGCCCAAAACCGCGCGCCGTGAAGGCAAAGAGAATGCCTGTGGCAATCGAGAAGCCGGCCGTCTTCAGAAGCAGCATTTGCGCTGCAAGCCCGGCAACAATCCAGATGACGGGAGCGACTTCCTGATGTTCTCGCTCGGGAAACTCATTGCGCAACGCCTCGAAGACGGTCCAGATGCCGAGGCCGATCAACCCGAACGCCACGACCTTGGGCGCGGTAGCCGGCCCGATGCGAGCATATTGGGCGATCGCTCTCATATGCGTGGCGTCCCAAAGCATGACGGCCGCAACGACGAAAAGACAGATAGCAATGATCAGCGCCGCCCAATCCGGGCGACGCTTCGTTGCCAAGGGTGCGTTGCCCCTGCTCATTTAACAAGCCCGATCTCTTTGAGGATGCCTTCGGTTGCGGAGACGTCCTTCTCGAGCTGCGCCTTGAAGGCATCGCCGGCGAGGTATGTGTCGGCCCAGCCCTTCGTCTTTAGGATTTCCTGCCAGCCTGCCGACTTGGAAAGCTTGTCGAAATCAGCGGTGACGGCAGCCGTCTGCTCAGGCGTCAGGCCGGGAGCGGCGGCGACCATCCGCCAGTTCTGCACGCTGACATCGACGCAAGATCCCTCCAGCGCAGAAGCGTCGACCACTACAATGCGTGTATCGCTCGACCCGGCGACACGGCGGAGCTGCCCGGCCTTCACCTGCGATTCGAACTCACCATAGCCCGAAATGCCGGCCGTCACCTGTCCGCCGAGGATAGCGGCCAGCGCCTCACCGCCGCCCGAGAAGGCGACATAGTTGATCTTCGTCGGATCGACGCCGGAGGCCTTCGCGATGAGACCGACCGCGATATGGTCGGTACCGCCGGCCGAGCCGCCGCCCCAGGACACCGAACCCGGATCAGCCTTCAGCTTGGCAACGAGGTCACCCATCGTCTTGATGTCGGACGATGCCGGAACGACGATGGCCTCATACTCGCCGGTCAGGCGAGCGATCGGTGTGACGTCCTTCAGCGTGACAGGCGACTGGTTGGTGAGAATCGCGCCGACCATGACATAGCCGCCAACGATCAGTGCGTTCGGGTTGCCGTTATTCTGGCTGGCGAACTGCGCCAGACCGATGGTGCCGCCGGCGCCCGGAACGTTCTGAACCTGAACATTGCCAGAGATGCCTTCCTTCTGCATGACGGTCTGCAGCGAGCGGGCCGTCTGATCCCAACCGCCGCCGGGTGCGGCAGGCGCCATGATGGTGTAATCGGCCGAATAGGCCGGCAGCGCGATAGCGGCTGCGAAAAGCGTAGCAAGGAAAGTATGCTTCACGATGTGTCCTCCGTGATCGCGGTGAGCGCCGCGTATTGTTCTCAAGGGAATCGAGAAGCGTTGCCGGGCAGCGGACTTTGATCGTCCGCAATAGCGACGGAGACTCCTCCCGAAACGTCTACTCTCCGCCTCCACGAAGAGAAGTACCAGAACCGCACCACATCAAGCTGTCATTTAGCTGACATCGGCAGGATATCCAGCGCCAAGGCCACTTTTTTGCCGTAATTCGGGCATGAGCGCCCGGTTATGCCGGTGGCGTGCATCCCAAATCCACCCCAATAAAGCAGGTAGGTGCGAACGCTATCCACCTACTGTGTCCGCAGCACCTCGTTCCAATGGGCGATCAGCCGCGCGCGCTTGACCTGGTCGAGATAGACCATCAGGCCCGGGCTGACCGGAACGGGCCTGAGCTGGGCACCGAGAAGCTCCTGCAGGGTGTTAGCCGTATTGTCGCCCGCAACCTCGGGGCTGACCGCCGGGATCTGCAGTTTTCGGGCCATGATCGTCTGTCCTTCCTTCGACATGAAGAAGGTGAGATATTGCCGCCCGAGTTCCGGCTCCGCGGCAGCCTGCGGCACCAGCCCGATGCGCGACATCACGACCGTATAATCCTTCGGCAGCACGATGCCGACATCGCGGTGGCGCGACGCCCAGTCCGCCGCATAGGAGCCTAGAATGTTGTAGCCGAGCACGAAGCGCCCGTCGGCTACCCTCTCCAGGATCGCCGAACTCGTCGAATAGAGCTTGACGCCCGCAGCCCCCATCGCCCGGATCACCGACCAGATGTCCCCGAACTGCTCCTGGTCGCGCGCCATGAACAGAAAGCCGACGCCGGAGCGTTCGATGTCATAGGTGCCGATGCGGCCGTAAACCGCGTTGCCTTTGCGCTTCAGGTAATCGACGAATTCCGCCCGTGAACTTGGCACCGGTTCATGCAAGAAGCTCGGCTTGTGATAGACGAAGACGGCCGGCTCGAAGGTGAGTGCATAGGCCGTGTTGCGCCAGTTTGCCCATTTCGGCCATTGTCCGCTCATCGGCAGATTGCTGACCTGCGCATAGCCGTCGTTGGAGAGCTTGACCTGCAGGTCCATCGCCGATGAAAAGGCGAAATCCGCCGTTTTCTTCCCGGCATCCGTCTCCTGCACGATCCGGTCGTAGATCTCGCCCGTCAGCATGTCTTCATAACGCACGGCGACATCCGGATTGGCTTCCTGAAAGCCATGGATCATCGGCTGGGCGAGAGGCTCGTCGAGCGAGGAATAAACCGTCAGCACCCGCGCATCCGCCTTGCCGGATTTCGCGGGATAAAAGGCCTGATCCGCGGCTGCAAAACCGGGACAGAGCAGAAACAGCACAACAAGAAGTCTCCTCATGAGCGCAGAATGCATCACCACGCTTCGCCGGGCAAGGACGAGTGATTGCGGGCGCTGTCTCGCAACGCGACAAGAGCATTAAAAGACGCTAAGCTAATTTAGACAACCGTATGGAGGGGATATTGGAACGACGGCTGAGTGCCATACTCGCTGCCGACGTGGTGGGTTATAGCCGTCTGATGGGTATCGACGAGACCGGTACCCTGCAGGCGCTCAACCGCCACCGCTGCGAGCTGATCGATGTCAGGATCTCCGACTACAGAGGGCGCATCTTCAAGCTGACCGGCGACGGAATGCTCGCGGAATTCCAAAGTGTGGTAAACGCTGTCGCCTGCGCTGTCGAAATTCAGCGCGAGATGGCTGTGCGCAACAAACACGTCCCGCAGGATCAGCGCATCGAATTGCGGATCGGCATCAATCTGGGCGACGTTGTCATCGAGAACGACGACGTCTTCGGTGACGGCGTAAACGTCGCTGCTCGGCTCGAGCGCCTTGCTTTGCCGGGTGGCATTGTCGTTTCCGGCTCCGTTCGCGATCAGGTGGGCACGCGCCTCAATATCGGTTTCGAGTTCCAGGGCGAGCAATCTCTGAAGAACATCAAGCAGAATGTGTCGGTGTTCACGGTTCTCCTCGATCCGCCTTCTGCAACGGCCGGCGCGTCGGACGACCAAACCCGCAATACCTGCTTTATTGCCGTTTTGCCTTTCACCAACATGAGCGGCGATACCGACCAGGAGTATTTCGCGGACGGCATCACGGAAGACATCATTACCGACCTCTCCAAGATATCGAGTCTACACGTCGTGCCGCGGCACACTGTCTTCACTTACAAAGGGAGTTCGCTGAAGGTAAAGCAGCTCGCCCACGAACTCGGCGTGCGATACGTTCTCCAGGGAAGCGTCCGCATCGCCGGCGCGCGTGTACGCATATCCGGCCATCTCATCGATACGGCGAATGGCGACCATCTGTGGGCCGATCGCTACGACCGGAATCTCACCGATATCTTCGCGATCCAGGATGAGATCACCAATTCGATCGTCGGCCAGCTCAAGATCCGGCTCCTGCCGGCCGAGAAGAAGGCCATCGCCGCCGAACCCACGGCCAATATCGAGGCCTATACCTACTACCTGCGAGGCCGCCAGCTATCGCACACCTGGACGAAGTCGTATCTGCAGCTTGCCCGCAGGATGTTCTGCAAGGCTGTCGAGTTGGATCCTGATTATGCGCGCGCCTATGCCGGTATTGCCGATTGCGACGCGGCCATACGCGATTGGGATCCGGAAAATGTCCCGCTCGAAAACATCCTGCAGATGAGCGCCCGGGCCCTCGAACTCGATCCTGATCTCGCGGAGGCCCATGCCTCCCGAGGTCTGGCCCTGCATCAGAACGGCCAGGATCAGCAAGCCATTTCAGCCTTCGAGCGGGCACTTGCACTTGAACCCAATCTTTATGAAGCGAACTTCCACTATGCGCGATTCTTCTTCATGCGCGGCGATTTCGCCAATGCCGTCCGCTACTTCACGCGCGCGGCGCACATCCGCACGGACGACTATGTCTCACCCATTCATTTGATGAGCGCCTACCGCTCGCTCGGGCGCATGTCGGATACGGAAAACTGGGCCAAGCTCGGGCTGCTGCGAGCGGAACGCGCACTGAATCTCAGTCCGGAAAATTCAGGACCGGCCCATCGCGGCGCCCTGGCGCTGGCGCATCTCGGAGACAGGGCGAGAGCAAGGGATTGGGCCGCCCGCGCCATCGCGATCGATCCTGACGACATCGTTGCGCAATACAATCTCGCTTGCGTCTATTCCGTCCTCGGCGACGTGGACGAAGCGATTGATATTCTGGAGAGGCTGATGCCGCGAAGCTCGGTCTACCACATCAAATGGTTCGATAACGACTCCGATCTGGATAACATCCGCAGCGACCAGCGCTTCCAGAAACTCCTGCTGGCAGCGCAGGAGGAACAACCCCGGGAGGTCGCTGAATAGAGCCATTGAGAGTGCCAAACTTTCGTTGATTGAATGACGCCGGCTTTTCTTTTGCTGCTGATGACATCCCCTTTCACGGGCTGTAATCTTCTTTGTTGAACAACAGGAAACCACCCGTGCGCATTCTCCTCACCGAAGACAATATCGCGCTGGCCGACGGCCTGTCGGCGATCTTGCGCGGTACGGGGCATGCCGTCGATGTCGTCCACGACGGTGCATCGGCCAATGCAGTGATCGCGGCGGAAAATTTCGATCTCGTGATCCTCGACCTCAACCTGCCCGAGATGGACGGGCTGGACGTCCTGCGCAGCATGCGCGCCCGGCAGAACCAGGCGGCCGTCCTAATTCTGACTGCACGCGGAGCGCCGGAGGAGCGGGTCCGGGGCCTCGACCTCGGCGCCGACGATTACCTTATCAAGCCCTTCGACATTACCGAATTCGAGGCGCGCGTGCGCGTGCTGCTCCGGCGCCAGGCGGGCCTGCATTCGGCGACGGTGATGTACGGCTGCGTGTCCTTCGACCTCAAGTCCCGCACCTTTTCCGCCGGCAATATGCAGCTTGATATTCCCGCTCGCGAAGTCGGCCTGCTTGAAATCCTCTTCATGCGTGCCGGCAAAGTCGTGTCCAAAGAGGCAATCACCCAGTCGCTGACGGCCTTCGACGATGACATTTCCACCAATGCGATCGAGCAATATGTCAGCCGGCTGCGCAAGCGCCTGGCACCGCATGGATTGACCGTAAAGACCGCGCGCGGCATCGGCTACTATCTCGACAAGCTTCCCGAGGCCTCATGAAAGCCGCCTATTCGCTGAGGCGCCGGCTGCTTTTCTGGCTGCTGATCTCCACCGCCATCATCGGCACGCTGGCGCTCGCCGACACATACCGGGAGGCGGTCGAGACCTCGAACATTGTTTCAGACCGTGTACTTGCCGGTTCGGCGCTCGCCATTGCCGAGCGCGTCGTCGTGGCAGAAGACGGCGCTCTGGAAGTCGACATTCCCTATGTCGCGCTGGAAATGCTGACATCGGCCGCTCAGGACCGGGTGTTCTACCGCGTCGATGGTCCGCCCGGAGCATTCATTACCGGCTACCAGGCGCTTCCGGTTCTCAAGGAAACCAAGGGCGACGCAGCCGTCTTCGCAGACGATGTTTTCCGCGGCGAGCCGATCCGCGTCGCGACGCTTGAGCGCTCCGCCTCAACCGGCATCCGCTCGGTTCCCTTTGTTGTCACCGTTGCGGAAACGACGATCGCCCGCCGTCAGCTGGCACGCGCGATCCTTTTCCGTTCGGCTATCCGCCTTGCCTTCATGATCGCCGGTGCTGCCGTGATCGTCTGGATCTCGGTCACGGTCGCGCTCCGCCCGCTCTACAAGCTCCGGGACGCGATCGGCGAGCGCAGCCCGGACGACTTGCATCCGATCGAGCAATCGGTGCCGAGCGAGGTGCAGCCACTGGTGGATACGGTGAACAGCTTCATGGTGCGCCTGCAGTCAGCCCTTGAGGCGCTCCGGAATTTCACCGGCAATGCCAGCCATCAATTGCGCACACCGCTTGCCATCATCCGAACTCAGCTCGCGCTTTCCGCCCGCGCCGCAACTCTGCCTGAAGCGCAGGACGCGGCCCTGAAGGGCGACCAGGCCGTCGCGCACGCCGAACGCATTCTCGCCCAGCTGCTGCTGATGGCAAAGATCGACGCCGCAACGGCCAAGGAGGCCCTGGCGGCCTCGACGATCGACATCGCCGCCATCGCCCAGGAGATTACCGGCGAACTGATCCCTCAAGCCGCGGAGGCCGGTATCGATCTCGGCTTTGAGGGCGATGGACATGCGATGATCCGCGCCGAACCCCTGCTGATCGGCGAGCTGCTGCGCAATCTTGCGGGCAACGCCATCGCATATGCCGGCAAGAGCGCCGAGGTTACCGTACGGATTGCGCAGGATGGCGAAACCGTACGCCTCGAGGTTGAAGACAATGGTCCCGGTATCGCGCCGGAAAAGCTCGACGCCGTGCGCCGCCGCTTTTCGCGCGGCAACGACACCGAGGCGCCGGGCGCCGGCCTCGGCCTCCCGATCGTCGAGGAAATCGCCAATCTTTTCAATGCGACGCTCACGCTCTCGACTGCGGTGAGCGGCAAGGGCCTCAAAGCCGCCGTCGCCTTTGCAAAAGTGTCGTAAAGGCTTCGCGGCGTTAACCTTTCCGCCTTGCTTTCTTTCGTTGCATTGCACACTATCGCGTCGGGAACAGCAAATGCCGCATAACGATGTGGCGTCGGACAAGGCAAAATAATGTCGATCAAAGCCAGTATCTATCATCTGACGCACTACAAATACGACAGGCCGGTCCGCCTTGGGCCGCAGGTCATCCGCCTCAAGCCCGCCTCGCATTCAAAAACGCACGTGCTCAGTCATTCGCTGAAGGTCACGCCGTCGAACCATTTCGTGAACCTGCAGCAGGATCCCTACGGAAATTATCTTGCCCGCTATGTCTTTCCCGACCCGGTGACCGAATTCAAGATCGAGGTCGATCTCGTCGCCGACATGACGGTCTACAACCCCTTCGACTTCTTCGTCGAAGAAGAGGCCACCAAATGGCCCTTCGACTATCCGCAGACGATCCAGGAAGACCTCTCGATCTACATGAAACCGGAGGCCCCCGGCCCGCGGCTCAAGGCTTTCCTCGAAACCCTCGACTATTCGCCGGGCCAGCCGACCGTTGACATGATCGTCGGCCTCAACGCCCGCCTGCAGCAGCAGATCGGCTATGTCATACGCATGGAGGCCGGCGTCCAGACGCCGGAGGACACGCTTGAAAGCGCCAGAGGCTCCTGCCGTGATTCGAGTTGGCTGCTCGTTCAGATTCTCCGTCACCTCGGCCTCGCCGCACGCTTCGTATCCGGCTACCTCATTCAGTTGACGCCCGACCTGAAGGCCCTTGACGGCCCCTCCGGTACTAAGGTCGATTTCACCGACCTGCATGCCTGGGCCGAAGTCTATCTGCCAGGCGCCGGCTGGGTCGGCCTCGATCCGACATCGGGGCTGCTCACCGGCGAGAGCCACATCCCGCTCGCCGCAACCCCGCATTATAGCAACGCCGCCCCGATCTCCGGCGGCTATTTCGGCGAAGCCAGTACCGAGTTCGCCTTCGACATGAAGGTCGCCCGTGTTGCCGAACACCCGCGCATCACCAAGCCCTTCTCGGAAGAGAGCTGGAACGAGCTCGACGCACTCGGCAAAAAAGTGGATCTTATCCTTAAGGCCGAAGATGTGCGCCTGACGATGGGCGGCGAGCCCACTTTCGTTTCGATCGACGATTTCGAATCCGAAGAGTGGAATACCGCCGCCGTAGGCCCGACCAAGCGGGAGAAAGCGGACAGCCTGATCCGCAGGCTGCGCCAGCGCTTCGCCCCGGGCGGCTTCCTGCATTACGGACAGGGCAAGTGGTATCCCGGCGAAAGCCTGCCGCGCTGGACCTTCTCACTCTACTGGCGCAAGGACGGAAAGCCGATCTGGCAGAATTTGGATTTGATCGCAGTAGAAGGCGCTGACACCGTCGCCAAGGCGGAAGACGCCGAGCGGCTGCTCACCGGCATCGCGCGCGAGCTGGCGATTACGCCTGATATGGTGCTGCCGGCCTATGAGGATCCCGCCGAGTGGATCGTCAAGGAGGGAAGCCTTCCCGAAAATGTCGATCCGTCGAATTCCAAGCTGAAGGATCCGGAAGAGCGCAACCGCATCGCCCGCGTTTTCGAACGTGGCCTGACGGTTCCGACAGGTTATATCCTTCCCGTTCAAGCCTGGAATGCTCAGGCTTCAGGACACCGCTGGATCAGCGAGAAATGGCAGACAAGGCGCGGCAAGATCTTCCTCGTCCCAGGCGACAGCCCTGTCGGATACCGTCTGCCGCTTGGTACGCTCCCTTACGTGCCGCCGTCGCAATATCCCTATATCCACGTCGCCGACCCATCGATCCCGCGCCAGCCGCTGCCCGAAGTCTTCGTGCCCGCCGGCCGCGCCATGCCGGAGGCCTCCTTCCAGCGCGACGAGAGCGGCCAGAGCCGTGTGGAACAGACGCTCGGCGAAATCGGCGGCGCGGTTCGCACGGCGATATCGGTCGAGCCGCGCGACGGCCGGCTTTGCGTCTTCATGCCGCCCGTCGAGCGCATTGAAGACTATCTCGAACTCATTGCAGCCGCCGAAAACGCCGCGGCCGAACTTGGGCTTGCCGTCCACATCGAGGGCTATTCGCCGCCTCAGGACGAGCGCATCAATGTCATTCGTGTCGCACCGGATCCAGGCGTCATCGAGGTGAATATCCACCCCGCCTCGAACTGGCAGGAGTGCGTCGCAATCACCACCGCGATCTACGAAGAAGCGCGGATGACGCGTCTCGGCGCCGACAAGTTCATGATCGACGGCCGTCACACGGGCACGGGCGGCGGCAACCATGTCGTCGTCGGCGGCGCCAATCCGAACGACAGCCCGTTCCTACGCCGGCCCGACCTCTTGAAGAGCCTCGTGCTACACTGGCAGCGGCATCCCTCGCTCTCCTATCTTTTCTCCGGCATGTTCATCGGGCCGACCAGCCAGGCGCCGCGCATCGACGAGGCCAGGCACGACAGCCTGTACGAGTTGGAAATCGCCCTCGCCCAGGTGCCCGCACCCGGCCGCGGCCCGTCGCCGCTTCCCTGGCTGACCGACCGCCTGTTCCGCAATCTCCTGATCGACGTGACGGGCAACACCCACCGTGCAGAAATCTGCATCGACAAGCTGTTTTCGCCGGATGGGCCGACCGGACGTCTCGGTCTGGTAGAGTTCCGCGGCTTCGAAATGCCCCCGAATGCGCGCATGTCGCTCGCTCAGCAATTGATGGTCCGCGCCCTCATTGCCCGCTTCTGGAAAAATCCCGCCGACGGCAAGTTCGTGCGGTGGGGCACTTCCCTGCACGATCGCTTCATGCTGCCGCATTTCGTCTGGGCCGATTTCCTGGATGTGCTTGCCGATCTCAAAGAAAACGGCTTCGAGGTCAGCCCGGAGTGGTTCAAGGCACAACTCGAATTCCGCTTTCCCTTCTGCGGCGAAGTGGAATACGAGGGCTCGAAACTCGAACTTCGCCAGGCGCTCGAACCCTGGCACGTCATGGGCGAGGAAGGCGCGATTGGCGGCACAGTTCGATATGTCGACAGCTCGGTCGAACGACTTCAGGTTCGCCTCGAAACCAGCAATTCCTCACGCTACACCGTCACCTGCAACGGCCGAACCGTGCCGCTGACACCGACAGGGACGTCCGGCGTGTCCGTCGCCGGCGTCCGCTTCAAGGCGTGGCAGCCGGCCTCGGGCCTGCATCCGGTCCTGCCGGTGAATACGCCGCTGACATTTGACATTTATGATACATGGTCGAAGCGTTCGATCGGCGGCTGCATCTATCATGTTGCCCATCCGGGCGGGCGCAACTATGACACTTTCCCGGTAAACGGCAACGAAGCGGAAGCAAGGCGGCTCTCCCGATTCGAACCGTGGGGACATACGGCGGGCGGCTTCATTCCGCGCGCCGAGATGGGATCGCCGGAATTCCCGCTGACGCTGGATCTCCGCAGGCCGGCAGGCATTTGACGAGCTAGGTTTTAATGGGCAAGAAACCGGCAATGGAGAAACGTAGGGACGAGGTTCCAAGGCGCGGCGGCAACGATGCGGCCTTCGGCTATGCGCCCCTGCCCGGCATTGCCGACGAGATGGTCGACAACAACGGCGCCATCCGCCCGGTCTGGCAGCGCTTTCTTGCGGGCTTCGGGGCAATTCCCGAAAAGGAACTGGCCGAGCGCTTCGCCCGAGCTGACCGCTATCTGCGCGATGCCGGCGTATTCTACCGGGCCTATGGCAGCAAGGGCACCGGCGAGCGGTCCTGGCCGCTGTCGCACATCCCGGTCCTGATCGACGAGCGCGAATGGCAGGCGCTTTCGGCCGGCCTGGTGCAGCGCGCCGATTTGCTTGAGGCGATCGTTGCCGATATCTATGGCGACAACAAGCTGGTCGAGGAAGGCTTCCTGCCGCCTGGCCTGATCGCCGCCAACCCGGAATTCCAACGCCCGCTTGCAGGCGTAAAACCCGCGAGCGGCCACTACCTGCATTTCTGCGCCTTCGAGATTGGCCGCGGCCCGGACGGAAACTGGTGGGTTCTGGCCGACCGTACACAGGCGCCCTCAGGTGCAGGCTTCGCGCTTGAAAGCCGCGTTGCCACCACGCGCGCCTTCTCCGATATCTATGCCGAAACCCCGGTTCACCGTCTCGCCTCCTTCTTCGGCGCCTTCCGCGATGCGTTGCAGACGATGAAACATTCCGGCGACGACCGCATCGGCGTTCTGACTCCCGGCCCGGCAAACGAAACCTACTATGAACACGCCTATATCGCCCGCTATCTCGGCTTCATGCTGCTCGAAGGCGAAGATCTGACGGTGGTCAACGGCCGCGTCATGGTTCGCACGGTGGCCGGCCTGAAGCCGATCGGCGTCCTCTGGCGTCGCCTCGATTCCGCCTATGCCGATCCGCTGGAGCTGAACCAGAATTCGCATATCGGCACCCCCGGTCTGGTCGAGGCACTGCGTGCTGAATCGGTGACGATCGTCAATGCTCTTGGAACCGGCATCCTCGAGACTCGCGCCCTGCTCGCTTTCATGCCGACGATCTGCCGCCGCCTGCTTGGCGAAAAACTGCGCCTGCCCTCGATCGCCACTTGGTGGTGCGGGCAGAAGGAGGAGCGCGAACACGTCGCGAGGAACATCGAGAAGATGGTGATCGGTCCCGCCTATTCGCGCGCCCCCTTCTTCGACGATAGCGGCGAGTCCGTCCTCGGCTCGTCGCTGCGCGCAACGGCAAAGGATTCGATCACCGACTGGCTGAACTCCGACGGCCCGAAGCTCGTCGGCCAGGAAGTCGTCACGCTGTCGACGACGCCGGCCTGGGTAGATGGAAAGCTGACGCCGCGGCCGATGTCGCTTCGCGTCTTCGCCGCCCGCACGGCGAAGGGCTGGCAGATCATGCCCGGCGGCTTTGCCCGCATCGGCGCCGGCGATGACGCCGCTGCGATCGCCATGCAGTCGGGCGGTGCGGCGGCAGACGTCTGGATCGTCAGCGACAAGCCGGTCGAGCGCCATACCCTTCTGCCCGCCGAAGGAAGCTTCACCCGCAACATGCCGGGCAGCCTGCCAAGTCGGGCGGCCGACAATCTCTTCTGGCTCGGCCGCTATATCGAGCGCGCCGAAGGGGCGCTGCGCATCCTTCGCGCCTGGCACGCCCGTTACGCCGAAGCTGCCGATCCCAGTCAGCCGCTGCTTGCCGATGTTTCGGAATATCTCGCCGCCGTCGACATCGGCACGGAAGAAGCCGTGCCCGAAACGCTGCTGCGCAACATCGACAGTGCCGTCTATTCCGCCAGTAATATCCGCGACCGGTTCTCGCCGGATGGCTGGCTGGCCCTGAACGACCTAGCCAAGACCGCGCACCGCTTCCAAGTCAGCGTTGCGGCAGGCGACGACGCCAGCCATGCCATGACGATCCTGCTGCGCAAGCTCGCGGGCTTTGCAGGTCTCGTGCATGAAAACATGTATCGCTTCACCGGATGGCGCTTCCTCTCGCTCGGTCGCTATATCGAGCGCGGCCTGCACATGACCCGACTTCTCGGCCACATGTCCGGCCCCGATGCCCCTGATGGCGCGCTGGATATGCTGCTCGAAATCGGCGATAGCGTCATGACCCACCGCCGCCGGTACAACGTCAACACCGCCCGCCTGACCGTCACGGACCTTCTGGCGCTCGACCCGCTGAACCCACGATCGGTTCTCTTCCAGATGAACGAGATCCATCGCGAGGTCGAGCAGCTGCCGAACGCCTTCGTCAACGGCCAGATGTCGCCATTCTACCGCGAGGCCATGCGCCTGCATTCCGGCCTCGCCGTCATGACCCCGGAAACGATGACCGGCGAGTTCTACAAGAAGTTTGAACGCGAGCTCGAGCAGCTGTCCGACCTTCTCGCCCAGACCTACCTCGGGTGACCGCCGTGCTCTACGACCTCACCCTGCACATGGGATACACCTACGACACGCCGGCTTCCGGCGCGCGTCACATCATTCGGCTGATGCCGCTTTCGCTGCCCGACCGGCAGCGGCTGGTCGCAGGGTCGATTACCATATCTCCGTCGCCGGACGAGCAATCGCATTTCACCGATTTCTTCCTCCATCCGGCAACATCCATCCTGCTGCGGTCGCCGCACGAGACGTTGGATATCCGCATGCAGGCGCGCGTGCAGGTCGAAAGCCGTTCGATCGCCGCCGATTTCTCGCCGGACCTCGACCGCCTGCCGAAGGAAGTCGCCGGCGTCTGGTCGCTGGAGCCTGACTCTCCGCATCATTTCCTCGCCAGCAGCCCTCGTCTCACCGAAACCCGCGCCATTTCGGACTATGCCAGGGACTGCGCGCTGCCCGGCCTGACCGTGTTGCAGATCGCCAATGCCTTGTGCACCCGCATCAACAAGGATTTCACCTACGATACGGAAGCAACGACGGTAGATTCCACGGCTCTCGATGCTTTCACTCTGAAACGCGGCGTCTGCCAGGATTTCGTCCATGTGATGATCCTGGCGCTCCGCAGCCTCGGCATTCCGGCGGGCTATGTCTCCGGCTTCCTGCGGACCATCCCACCGCTCGGCAAGGAACGGCTCGAAGGCGCTGACGCCATGCATGCCTGGGTCCGTGTCTGGTGCGGTGAAACCCTGGGCTGGATCGAACTCGACCCGACCAACGACATGCCCGCCGGCACCGACCACATCGTCGTTGCCTATGGCCGCGACTATTCCGACGTCGCCCCTGTCATCGGCGTCTTGAAAAGCTACGGCGGCCATCGCGCCGTGCAGGCCGTCGACGTTATTCCGATCAAGTGATCAAAAGACAGGAATAGCCGTTGCTTCCTGGAGCCTCGCGACCAGCAAGACAAACCCCGTCTCATATGTTTTTGCCCGCCTGAATCCCGAAATCAACCGACCTTGGCGGAAGCATTCGCATGTCTTCCTGGCCTCTGTGTCGGAATGGGCCAATGGCGAGGGAAAGTGTGTAGGACTGAACCAGAACCCGCCGCCACAGACGTTAACGCGCAAAAGCGCCAGCTATCCTCTTGGCGAGAAAGTTATCCCGCAAACGCAGTAGATCATGTCCCGAAATCGCAAGTTACCTGCAATTTTAACGATTACCTTAAGACCTGTGGTAACAACCGCGCTGTAGGTATGGAACCAGCATAAATCCTCTCTTGCTGCAGGTGACATGATGTCTCCCATATCTTTTCTGCGCGCCAACATTGCACGCGTCTTAGGCGATCGTTCCGGCAATTTCGCCATGATGACGGCGATTTTGATGCCAGTCGCAATTGGCGCCGCCGGGCTCGCCGTCGACGTATCCAACATGATGCTTTCGCAACGTCAGTTGCAGGAAGCCTCCGATTCGGCTGCTCTGGCCGCAGCCTCCGCGCTCGTCGCCGAAAAGGTCGATGTGAACGGCGCCAAGGAGCTTGCCAAGAACTTTGTCATCGGCCAGATGTCGAACTACATTGACGATTCCGACACCATCGCTGCCCTAAAGGATGCAATGTCTGTTGTTGTCACAGAAACCGCATCCGGGTCGGGCGGCAAGACTTATAAGGTTGAGGTCAAAACTGCCTACAACATGGACAATAGCGCGCTGATGCGCATCTTGGGCAAGGAAAGCACGGAAATCGGCTCATTGTCCGAAACGCAGAGCAGCACCGAAAACACCGTCACAAAGAGCTCGCTCTCGATGTATCTCGTGCTCGACCGTTCGGGCTCGATGGCAGAGGATACTACGACCTCGCATACGTACACGGAAAGCTACAACTGTGGATCGAAAAAGAACCCAAAGACCTGCGATCGAACCGTTACGGATTACTACACCAAGATCGAGGCATTGAAGCTGGCCGTTTCGAGCCTGCTGACCCAGTTGAATACCGCCGACCCTAATCTGCAATACGTCCGCACCGGCAGTGTCTCTTACAATGACCAAATGCAGTCGGCGTTGAATCTGGCCTGGGGAACGTCTGCCGTGTCAACCTACGTCAACGCTTTGACCGCGATAGGCGGGACAGATTCAAGCGATGCCTTTAAGATGGCATATAGCAAGCTTATCGACCAAGCCGAGAATACAGCGCACTTGAACAAGAACGGCCTGACACCTGACAAATACATTGTCTTCATGACGGACGGCAACAACAATTACACTTCAGCCGATACTGAAACCAAAAATTGGTGCGACTTGGCGCGCGACAAAAATATCACGGTCTATACGGTTGCGTTCATGGCTCCCGATCGCGGCAAGGCGCTGCTAAGCTACTGCGCGACGAGCTCTTCAACCTATTTCGCAGCCGAGAACATGGCCTCGCTCGTCGCGGCCTTTAAGATAATCGGCTCATCGGCCGCCAAACAGAGCATACGCCTCACCCAATAAATTCGGCGCTCATCCTTTCAGGGAAAAGCCGCTCCGGAACAAACCGGGGCGGCTTTTCGTTTAGGGCTAATCTCGCGCATCAGACTGGGAAAACCAATTGAAATCAAGTCCCTTATGCCGGTGAACAGGACGGTTTCGCAAATTTCTGCTTTCGCTAAATCCCTTGTTGCAAGTGCTTGGTAACGATGCATAAACTGCCGTGACCGGCGTGCGTGCAAAGTCGGCTTCGTCAGACGTAACGCACTGAAACTAAATCAAAATTGGCGAGATATGACGATGAACCCCGTTTCCAAGCCGACCATCCCTTCTCCCGCCCCGCGCAGTTCCCGCCCGGAAATTCTAGCCGAAGAAATCATCGAACGTCTGACTTACCGCATCGGCAAGGATGCAAAAGTTGCCAAGCCGCATGACTGGCTGACGGCGACGATCCTCGTCGTTCGCGACCGCATCATTGACAAATGGATGGAGTCGACGCGCAAGGTCTACGCGACAGGCGACAAGCGCGTTTACTACCTGTCGCTTGAGTTTCTGATCGGCCGCTTGATGCGGGATGCCGTCACGAACATGGGCCTGATGGAGCAGGTGCGCGATGCGCTGGCCTCCCTCGGCGTCGATGTCAACGTGATCGCCGGCCTCGAGCCGGATGCTGCTCTGGGCAACGGCGGACTCGGGCGCCTCGCGGCCTGTTTCATGGAAAGCATGGCAACAGTCGAAGTGCCGGCCTATGGCTACGGCATCCGTTATGTCCACGGCCTCTTCCGTCAGCAGCTTGCCGACGGCTGGCAAGTGGAATTGCCGGAAAGCTGGCTCGCGCATGGCAACCCCTGGGAATTCGAACGCCGCGAAAGCGCCTATGAAATCGGCTACGGCGGCACCGTCGACGTCGCCAACAACGCCGAAGGCGAGCCGCGCTATGTCTGGAAGCCGGCAGAGCGCGTCATCGCCGCTGCCTTCGACACACCGGTGGTCGGCTGGCGCGGCAAGCGCGTCAACACGCTGCGTCTCTGGTCTGCCCAGCCGATCGACCCGATTCTGCTCGACGCCTTCAATGCCGGCGACCATATCGGTGCTCTGCGCGAAAGCAACAAGGCGGAAAGCCTGACGCGCGTGCTCTAGCCGGCAGACGCGACGCCCGCCGGACAGGAGCTGCGCCTTCGCCAGGAAGTCTTCTTCTCCTCCGCCTCGCTTCAGGACATCCTGCGCCGCCACCTGCAGCAGTATGACGACTTCACGTCGCTGCCCGACAAGGTGGCGATCCAGCTGAATGACACGCACCCCGCCGTTTCGGTTGCCGAGCTGACGCGCCTGCTGTGCGACGTTCACGGCATGGATTTCGAGCAGGCCTTCGATATCGTCCGCCGCACGATTTCCTACACCAACCACACGCTGCTGCCGGAAGCTCTCGAAACCTGGCCGATCCCGCTCTTCGAACGGCTGCTGCCGCGTCACATGCAGCTGATCTACGCGATCAATGCCAAGATTCTGCTTGAGGCCCGCAGGGAAAAGAACTTCTCCGACACCGAAATCCGGGCGATCTCGCTGATCGACGAGAGCGGCGACCGCCGGGTGCGGATGGGCAATCTCGCCTTCGTCGGCTCGCATTCGATCAACGGCGTATCCGCCTTGCATACCGAACTCATGAAGGTCACGGTCTTTGCGGACCTGCACAAGCTCTATCCGAACCGGATCAACAACAAGACGAACGGCATCACGCCACGCCGCTGGCTGCAGCAATGCAACCCCGGGCTCACCAGTCTCATCCGCGAGGCGATCGGCGACGAATTCATGGATGACGCCGAAAAGCTGAAGCCGCTCGAAAAATTCGCCACCGATCCGAGCTTCCAGGAAAAGTTCGGCTCCGTGAAGCGCGCAAACAAGGTGGCGCTCTCCAATCTTGTGGCCAGCCGCATGGGTGTGAAGCTTGATCCTTCCGCGATGTTCGACATTCAGATCAAGCGCATCCACGAGTACAAGCGCCAATTGCTCAACGTCGTCGAGGCGGTCGCTCTCTACGACCAGATCCGCTCGCATCCCGAACTCGACTGGGTGCCCCGTGTGAAGCTCTTTGCCGGCAAGGCGGCGCCGAGCTATCACAATGCCAAGCTCATCATCAAGCTCATCAACGACGTCGCCCGCACGATCAACAACGATCCGGCCGTCCGCGGCCTCCTGAAAGTGGTCTTCGTGCCCAATTACAACGTCTCGCTTGCCGAGGTCATGGTGCCCGCCGCCGACCTCTCCGAGCAGATTTCGACGGCCGGCATGGAAGCCTCCGGCACCGGCAACATGAAGTTCGGTTTGAATGGAGCGCTCACGATCGGCACCCTGGACGGGGCGAATGTCGAAATGCGCGACAATGTCGGCGCCGACAATATCGTCATCTTCGGCCTGCGCGCCGATGAAGTCGCCGATGCCCGCACCGATGGACACAACCCACGCGCCATCATCGAAAGCTCCCGGGAACTGTCGCAGGCGCTGGCTTCGATTGCCGGCGGCGTCTTCTCGCCGGATGACCGCAATCGCTACGCCCAGCTCATCGATGGCATTTATTCGCACGACTGGTTCATGGTCGCCGCCGATTTCGACGCCTATGCAGCCGCCCAGCGGGACGTGGACCAGATCTGGAACCAGCCTTCCTCCTGGTATGCCAGGACCATCAACAATACCGCGCGAATGGGCTGGTTCTCCTCCGACCGCACGATCCGGCAGTATGCCGATGAAATCTGGAGAGCCGGATGAAAACGCCGAAAGCCGCCCTTGAAGTAAAGCGTCCCTGGGAAATTTCGGCAGACGAAATAACGGCAATCCTTGCCGGTTCGCACGCCAATCCATTTGCCGTGCTCGGCGTGCATGAGGCAGGTGACAGCTACGCTGCCCGCTGCTTCATTCCCGGCGCCGACGAAGTCACCGCCTTGACGCTCGACGGCAGCGTCATTGGTGAACTGACGCAGCTCCATCCGGATGGCTTTTTCGCCGGCCCCGTCGCGCTGGCGAAACGGCAGCCGGTGCGCTACCGCGCCCGTCGCGACGATGCGGAATGGGCCGTCACCGACCCGTACAGCTTCGGCCCCGTGCTCGGCCCGATGGACGATTACTACGCGCGTGAAGGCTCCCATCTGCGCCTCTTCGATAAGATGGGGGCGCACTGGATCAAGCACGAAGGCGCGCAGGGAATCCATTTTGCCGTCTGGGCGCCGAATGCCCAGCGCGTTTCCGTCGTCGGCGATTTCAACAATTGGGACGGACGCCGACATGTGATGCGTTTTCGCGCCAGCGCCGGCATATGGGAAATCTTTGCGCCGGATGTCCCGACGGTCGTCCCTTACAAGTTCGAGATCCGCGGCCATGACGGCGTTCTCCTGCCGCTGAAAGCCGATCCTTTTGCGCGGCGCAGCGAATTTCGTCCGAAGACGGCCTCCGTCGTGGCGCCTGAACTTCTGCAGGAATGGCAGGACGAAGACCACCTCAAACACTGGAGCGAGACCGACAAGCGTCGCCAGCCGATCTCGATCTATGAGGTGCATGCCGGTTCATGGCAGCGCCACCAGGATGGTTCCTTCCTCTCCTGGGACGAGCTTGCTTCCAGCCTCATCCCCTACTGCGCCGACATGGGCTTCACCCATATCGAATTCCTTCCGATTACCGAACATCCCTACGATCCGTCATGGGGCTACCAAACCACCGGGCTTTACGCGCCGAGCGCCCGCTTCGGCGAACCGGAGGGTTTTGCCCGTTTCGTGAACGGCTGCCACAAGGTCGGCATCGGCGTCATTCTCGACTGGGTGCCCGCGCACTTCCCCACCGACGAGCACGGCCTCGGCTGGTTCGACGGCACCGCGCTTTACGAGCATGAGGATCCGCGCAAAGGTTTCCACCCGGATTGGAATACGGCGATCTACAATTTCGGCCGTACCGAAGTTCAATCCTATCTCGTCAACAACGCGCTCTATTGGGCGGAGAAATTCCATCTCGACGGCCTGCGTGTCGATGCCGTCGCCTCGATGCTCTATCTCGATTACTCGCGCAACCACGGCGAATGGATTCCGAACGAATACGGCGGCAACGAAAACCTCGAGGCCGTCCGCTTCCTCCAGGACATGAACACCCGCATCTACGCCGAGCACCCGGGCGTCATGACCATTGCCGAGGAATCGACCTCCTGGCCGAAGGTCTCGCAGCCGGTGCATGAAGGCGGCCTCGGCTTCGGCTTCAAGTGGAACATGGGCTTCATGCACGACACGCTGAGCTACATGAAGCGTGATCCGATATATCGCAAGCATCACCACAACGAACTGACCTTCGGCCTGCTCTACGCCTATTCGGAAAACTTTGTCCTGCCACTCTCCCATGACGAAGTGGTGCACGGCAAAGGTTCGCTGATCGCAAAGATGCCTGGCGACGACTGGCAGAAATTCGCAAACCTGCGCGCCTACTATGCCTTCATGTGGGGTTACCCCGGCAAGAAACTGCTGTTCATGGGCCAGGAATTTGCGCAATGGAGCGAATGGAGCGAGGCAACCTCGCTCGACTGGAACCTGCTGCAATACCGCATGCACGAAGGCATGCGCCGCCTCGTACGCGACCTCAACTTCACCTACCGCTCCAAGCCGGCGCTGCACGCGCGCGATTGCGAAGGCGACGGTTTCGAATGGCTGATCGCCGACGATCACGAAAACTCCGTCTTTGCATGGCTGCGCAAGGCACCGGATCACAAGCCGATCGCCGTCATCACCAATTTCACGCCGGCTTACCGCGAGAACTATTCCATCCGCCTGCCGCTCGAAGGCCGCTGGCGGGAAATCCTGAATACCGATGCCGATATCTACGGCGGCAGCGGCAAGGGAAATGGCGGGCGCGTGCAGGCCGTCAACGCCGGCGGCAGCATCGTTGCGTCGATCACCTTGCCGCCGCTGGCGACGATCATGCTTGAACCTGAGACTTGAAGACTGGTGGGAGGAGTAGACAATGGTAGAAAAGCGCATTCAGCCACTTGCCCGCGACGCAATGGCCTATGTTCTGGCCGGCGGCAGGGGAAGCCGCCTCAAGGAACTCACCGACCGGCGCGCCAAGCCGGCGGTCTATTTCGGCGGCAAATCACGTATCATCGACTTTGCACTTTCGAACGCGCTGAATTCCGGCATCCGCCGCATCGGCGTCGCGACGCAGTATAAGGCTCACTCTCTGATCCGCCATATGCAGCGCGGCTGGAACTTTTTCCGGCCCGAGCGAAACGAGAGCTTCGACATCCTGCCGGCCAGCCAGCGCGTCTCGGAAACGCAATGGTACGAAGGCACTGCCGACGCCGTCTATCAGAACATCGACATCATCGAGGATTACGGCGTCGAGTACATGGTTATCCTTGCAGGCGATCACGTCTACAAGATGGATTACGAGTGGATGCTGCAGCAGCACGTCGATTCGGGCGCGGATGTCACCATCGGCTGCCTGGAAGTGCCGCGCATGGAAGCCGTCGGCTTCGGCGTTATGCATGTGGACAAGGCCGACCGGATCATCGATTTCGTCGAAAAGCCCGCCAATCCACCAGGCATTCCGGACAAACCTGATTTTGCGCTGGCGTCCATGGGGATCTATGTCTTCCACACCAAGTTCCTGATCGACGCATTGCGCCGCGACGCAGCCGATCCGAATTCCAGCAAGGATTTCGGCAAGGATATCATCCCCTATATCGTGAAGAACGGTAAGGCGGTCGCCCACCGCTTCGGCCAGTCCTGCGTCCGCTCGGATTTCGAACACGAACCCTATTGGCGCGACGTCGGAACGATCGAAGCATACTGGCAGGCGAATATCGATCTGACGGCGATCGTTCCGGAACTTGATATTTATGACAAATCCTGGCCGGTCTGGACCTATGCGGAAATCTCGCCGCCGGCAAAATTCGTCCATGACGACGAAGACCGCCGTGGCTCGGCAACCTCCTCGGTCGTCGCCGGCGATTGCATCATCTCCGGCGCCACGCTTCACAAAAGCCTTCTTTTCACCGGTGTTCGCGCTAACTCCTATTCGAAATTGGAGGGTGCCGTCGTCCTGCCGAGCGTGAAGGTCGGCCGGCGCGCGCAATTGAAAAACGTCGTGATCGATCATGGCGTCGTCATTCCGGAGGGCCTTGTCGTCGGCGAGGATCCGGAACTCGATGCCAAGCGGTTCCGGCGGACGGAAAGCGGTATTTGCCTGATTACGCAACCGATGATTGATAAGTTGGATCTTTAGACATATGAAAGTTCTTTCGGTTGCGTCCGAAGTCTTCCCTTTGATCAAGACAGGGGGCCTTGCCGACGTGGCCGGCGCCCTGCCAATCGCACTCAAGCGGTTCGGCATTGAGACGAAGACCCTCATGCCCGGCTATCCGGCAGTCATGAAGGTCATTCGCGATCCGGTCGTTCGCCTGCAGTTCGATGATCTGCTGGGAGCGCCCGCGACGGTGCTGGAAGTGGAATATGAAGGCCTCGATATCCTCGTTCTCGACGCCCCTGCATATTACGATCGCGCAGGCGGTCCCTATCTCGACCACACGGGCAAGGACTATGCCGACAACTGGCGGCGTTTTGCGGCGCTATCGCTGGCGGCTGCCGAAATCGCCGCCGGCCTGATGCCGGACTGGCGGCCGGACCTCGTCCATGCCCACGACTGGCAAGCCGCCATGACGCCGGTCTATATGCGCTACTATCCGACGCCCGAGCTGCCGACCGTTCTGACAATCCACAACATGGCATTCCAGGGTCAGTTCAGCGCCGACATCTTCCCGAGCCTGCGCCTGCCGCCGCATGCGTTTTCGACCGAAAGCATCGAATATTACGGTCATATCGGCTTCCTGAAAGGTGGCCTTCAGACCGCGCACGCGATCACCACCGTAAGCCCCACCTATGCCGAGGAAATCCTGACGAACGCGTTCGGCATGGGGCTGGAAGGTGTCATCGCCAGCCGTCGCGACGTGTTGCACGGCATCGTCAACGGCATTGATGCTGAAGTTTGGAATCCGGCAACCGATCCGGTCGTCCACACACACTACGGTGTCACGACACTTAAAAATCGCGAAGAGAACCGCAAATCGATCGCCGAATTTTTCCGCCTGCATGATGACCGCGCGCCGATCTTCAGCATCATCAGCCGCCTTACCTGGCAAAAGGGAATGGACGTGATCGCTGCGACCTCCGACGCAATCGTCGCCCTTGGCGGCAAGCTTGCCGTCCTCGGCTCCGGCGATCCAGCGCTTGAAGGCTCGCTGCTTGCCGCAGCCGCCCGTCATCCCGGCCGCATCGGCGTCTCGATCGGATATAACGAGCCGATGTCGCACCTCATGCAGGCCGGCTGCGATGCCATCATCATTCCCTCGCGTTTCGAACCTTGCGGTCTCACCCAGCTTTACGGCTTGCGTTATGGCTGCGTGCCGATCGTGGCACGCACCGGCGGTCTCAACGATACCGTGATCGATGCCAATCACGCCGCGCTTGCAGCGAAAGTCGCAACGGGGATACAGTTTTCTCCCGTCACCGCAGAGGGTATGTTGCAGGCAATCCGGCGTGCACTACATCTCTTCGCGGACCAAAAAGTCTGGACCCAATTGCAAAAGCAGGGCATGAAATCGGATGTCTCGTGGGAGAAGAGCGCCGAGCGCTACGCTGCCCTCTATTCAAGCCTCGCCCCGAAAGGCAAGTGACAGAAATGAACAAATCTGTATCCACAGCGCCCTACCAGGACCAGAAACCCGGCACGTCGGGTCTCAGGAAGAAGGTCCCGGTCTTCCAGCAGCCAAACTATGCTGAGAACTTCATCCAATCGATTTTCGATTCTCTGGAAAGCTATCAGGGCAAGTGCCTCGTCATTGGCGGCGACGGACGCTACTACAATCGCGAGGTCATCCAGAAGGCGATCAAAATGGCCGCCGCCAACGGCTTTGGGAAGGTCATCGTTGGCAAAGGCGGCATTCTTTCGACCCCGGCTGCCTCACACATCATTCGTAAATACAAGGCTTTCGGCGGCATTATCCTTTCCGCCAGCCACAATCCCGGCGGCCCGACCGAAGATTTCGGCATCAAATACAACGTCAACAACGGTGGGCCAGCGCCGGAAAAGATCACCGACGCGATCTATGCGCGCACCAGGGTGATCGACAGCTACAAGATCGCCGATTTCCCTGACGTGAACCTCGATCGCATCGGCAAGGAAGAACTGCCCGGCGGCATGATGCTTTCGGTCATCGACTCGGTCGAGGACTATACCGCGCTGATGGAGGAGCTCTTCGATTTCGGCGCGATCCGCAATCTGATCAGCCTCGGCTTCCGCATCGCCTTCGATGCGATGAGCGCCGTTACCGGCCCCTATGCCAAGGAAATCTTCGAAAACCGTCTTGGCGCGCCGCTCGGCTCGGTGCGCAATTTCATGCCTCTGCCGGATTTCGGCGGGCATCATCCGGATCCGAATCCTGTCCACTGCAAGGAACTCTATGACGAGATGATGGGCGAGGATGCGCCCGATTTCGGCGCCGCTTCGGACGGCGACGGCGACCGCAACCTCATCATCGGCCGCGGCATTTTCGTCACCCCTTCGGACAGCCTGGCGATCCTCGCGGCCAACGCCAATCTCGCGCCGGGATATTCCGGCGGCCTGGCAGGCATCGCACGCTCCATGCCGACCAGCGGTGCTGCCGACCGCGTCGCCGAAAAACGCGGCATCGGCATGTACGAAACGCCGACCGGCTGGAAATTCTTTGGCAATCTGCTCGATGCCGGCATGGCAACGATCTGCGGCGAGGAGAGCGCCGGAACAGGCTCCAGCCACGTCCGCGAGAAGGACGGCCTCTGGGCCGTACTCCTGTGGCTGAACATCCTTGCCGTCCGCGGCGAAAGCGTTCAGGACGTCGTTACCCAGCATTGGCAGACCTATGGCCGCAACTACTATTCCCGCCATGACTATGAAGGCGTGGATACCGACGCTGCAAACGGCCTGATCGATAGTTTGCGCAGTCAGCTTCTGGCCCTGCCGGGCAAGAACTTCGGCGGCTTGACCGTCGAAAAAGCGGACGACTTCGCTTATCACGATCCGGTCGACAAGTCGGTCAGCGAACATCAGGGTATTCGCATTCTTTTTTCGGGCGGCTCGCGTGTCGTGTTCCGCCTCTCGGGCACCGGGACGTCCGGTGCGACGCTACGCGTTTACCTGGAGCGGTACGAGCCAGATTCGACCCGGCACAACATCGAGACGCAGGAGGCGCTCGCCGACCTGGTCGCCGCCGCCGAAAGCATCGCGGACATCCGCAAGCGCACGGGCCGTGATGCACCTTCGGTGATCACCTGATCGGAGGCTCATGCGGGCGGACAACAGGGCTAAAGGGGGCGCGACCCTTTTCGAAACCGGCGTCGAATTCGCCGTCTGGTCGCAGCATGCCACAGAGATCCAGCTCTGCCTCTTCGATGAAACCGGCAACAAGGAACTCGCGCGCCTGCCGATGGCGCGCGAAAACGGCCATGTGCACCGCCTTTTCGTCGACGGTCTGAAGGAAGGCGCCTGTTACGGCTTTCGGGTCGACGGCATCTATGCTCCGGAAAACGGTCTCTGGTTCGATCCGTCCAAGCTTCTGGTCGACCCGTACGCCAAACTGCTCGACCGGCCGTTCCGCCACGATCCGCGTCTTGGCATCTTCGGCGAAGACACGCAGAACCTGATGCCGAAGGCGAAGGTGACCCGCGATACGAAAGTGACGCTGGCGAAACCCCTCTTCAAGCCAGGCGGTTTTATCTATGAAGTCGCGGTCAAACCCTTCACGATCCTCCACCCGGACGTTCCCGAGACGCCGCGCGGCACCGTCGCCGCCCTTGCCCATCCCTCGGTGATCGCTCATCTCAAGCGGATCGGTGTCGATGCCGTCGAGCTGATGCCGATCATCGCTTGGATCGACGAGCGCCATTTGCCGCCGCTCGGACTAACGAACGGGTGGGGCTACAATCCCGTTGCCTTCATGGCGCTCGATCCGCGCCTCGCGCCGGGCGGCATGGCCGAACTGCGCGACACGGTTGCGAAACTTCGGGCCGAAGGCATCGGCGTCATTCTTGACCTCGTCTTCAACCATACCGGCGAGAGCGACCGTTACGGCACGACGCTGTCGCTGCGCGGCCTCGACAATCTCTCCTTCTACCGGCATCTGCCCGGCCGGCCCGGCGAGCTTGTCAACGACACCGGGACCGGCAATACCGTCGCCTGCGATCATCCCTATGTCCGCCAGCTCATCATCGATAGTCTGCGACATTTCGTCCTCGGCGCCGGCGTCGATGGTTTCCGCTTCGATCTGGCGCCTGTTCTTGGCCGCACGGCAAACGGCTTCGAGACCCATGGAGGGACACTCTCGGCGATCCTCGACGATGACGTGCTCGCCGAGCGCGTCATGATCGCCGAGCCTTGGGACATCGGTCCGGGCGGCTATCAACTCGGCAATTTTCCAGCTCCCTTCCTCGAATGGAACGACCGCGTTCGCGACGATATCCGCAGCTATTGGCGCGGCGACGACTGGAAGACCGGGCCGCTCGCAACAGCACTGGCCGGCTCCTCCGACATTTTCCTGCGAAACGGCGGAACAGCGACTCGCAGCGTCAATTTCCTCGCTGCCCATGACGGTTTCACGCTGAAGGATCTCGTTGCCTACAGTCATAAGCACAACGAAGCGAACGGCGAGGAAAACCGCGATGGCCACAATGAGAACCATTCGTGGAACAACGGCATCGAGGGCGAAACGCGCTATCCCGATATCATCAAGAAGCGCCGTGGCGATCTGAAGGCGCTGATCTCGACGCTCTTTGCCAGCCGCGGCAGCATCATGCTGACGGCGGGTGATGAAGGCGGGCGAACACAGCGCGGCAATAACAACGCCTATTGCCAGGACAACGAAATTACCTGGGTCGACTGGGAGGCTCTGGATGAAGAATTGATCGCCCACACCGCCTTCGTGGCAGCATTGCGAAAGCGCTTCTCCGTCTTCTCCGAATCCGGCTTCTTTGACGGCAACGGCGATGTCGAATGGATATCCTCCTCGGGCAATGCGATGACCGTTGGAGAGTGGGAGACTGCCGATCTTTCCACGCTCGGCATGCTGCTCACAACGCGCGACCGCGACAGCCGCAGACAGGTTCGCCTGGCCGTGCTTTTCAACCGATCGAACAATGCGATAGACTTCGTCCTCCCGCCCCCAGACACTGCCGCCTGGCGGCTGTTGAGCCCGTCCGGCAATTCCGGGAAGCTTGGCGCGGCCGTGATCGTTCCGCCGCGGTCGGCCATCTTTTGCGTCGGGATTTGATTCAAGCCGCAACGAATCTGAATCGTTGTCGTAATTGTCATAAATCCACTGTAGCAATTGAGCAGGCGGCTTTTTTCATGGGGAATGTATGGTCAAGGAAATTTCGCTCGCGGAAGTCCGCGGGCTCATTGGCACGAAAACAGGGCTTTCAGATTGGATTCTTGTCGATCAGGCGATGATCGACGCTTTTGCGCACGCCACCAACGACCATCAGTTCATCCATACCGACCCGGCCCGCGCGACAACCGAAAGCTCCTTCGGCGGCACGATCGCCCACGGTTTCTTGACGCTCTCTCTGCTTTCCACAATGAATTACAATGCGTTGCCCAAAATCCGCGAGCAGACGATGGGCATCAACTATGGATTCGACAAGGTGCGCTTCATGGCGCCGGTCAAATCCGGCACCCGCATCCGCGGCCATTTCGTCCTCGCCGACGCACGCTTTCGCGGCGCCAGCATGCTGATGACCACATATGAAGTGTCCATCGAGATCGAGAACGAGAAGAAACCCGCGCTTACTGCGAACTGGATCACCATCATCCAGTTCGACCCGAAGGACCGGCCGGAGGAAACCTGAGGAGCAGGCTCTTTGGAAATCCCACACAGTTTAATGATATACTCGAAACCGGGAGCGGCTTGTAAACCACAGGATGAATTCGGCGTTGCCGGGTTATCTTATGGTCGGTTCCAAGGCGCCTGCAAGTGAACTTTCCGAATTACAGGCCAGCGCGCTTGCAGAACTCGGCCCGCTACTGGCAAAGGTCGAGGACGCGCTGCCACGGTTCTGCAGGCGCGGCGCGTCTACATCGGCCGATATGGACACGCCCCGGGCTACCGATCCATTTCCACATGGTTCCGATATATGATTGGGTGGAGACACTCTTTTGGGAGGATGCCCGATATCGGGTCCTTGAGGACCTTGCGGAATATCCCGCCAAGCCCCTGATGGCGCGGAGTTAACGCCGTTGGCATGGCGGGAATTTTGCGAACGACCCCGATCAAGGGCTCCTCCGTTTCAGCGGCCATTGAATTGCTGAAAGCGGCCCTGCGTCCTTAGCCGCTCTCGCGCGATTTCACGGCCAGCCTGTCAGTGCCCCGCATCTTCTGCCGCCTCGGCCAGCAGACCGAAGACATAGTCGGAAAACGATCGCCAGCATTCGATCCGGAACGTATCGTCCTCGGTGCGGAAGAACACGACTTCCGCCTTGCCGAACAGCGTGCGCGAGCAGGCGCCGACCGGAAATGTGCCTATCGACAGGTCCTGCGGGCAGCCGCCTGAAAGCGCGGCTTCGGCGCCGGGGCCAGAGACGATGATGCCGACATTGCGATGGGAGACATCCGTCGCCGAATGAAGGAGGCTGACACCTGATAACAAGGCCATCAGATCTGCGCCGTCGTCATCGATCACCAGCCATTCGTCGGGGCCGAGCCAGAGCACTGAGCGTCCGCCCTTGCGGCCCGAGGTTTTCGGCTTATCCGGGATCGAGAGGCCGAGAGCCGATGAAAGAGCTTTGAGCGAAGCTGAAGGCGCCCGTAGCGCCACCCGGCTCGCCGCAGGCGCAGGCGTCAGCCGCACAGTGGCAGAACCGCCGTGGCTGCCGGAAAGAGCGGATTTGCGAATTGCCACATCAACCATTGATCCGGCCTCCTTCTTTGTCAAAGAACACCATGTCCGTCACTTCAACGGCAATCGTCTTGTCGGGCATTGGTACATAAAGGGTCTCGCCTGTGCGCGCCCTTCCGCCAGCGACCAGCGCGAAGGCGATCGACTTGCCGAGGTTTTCCGACCAGTAGGACGAGGTCACATGACCAAGCATGGTCATCGGCTTCGGCTCGTTCGGATTGGCGACGATCTGTGCGCCCTCTTCGAGCACCAGCTTCGTATCCTTCGTGACGAGACCGACAAGCTGCTTGCGGCCTTCCCTGACGAGATCGGGACGCTTCAGCCCCCGAATGCCAACAAAATCGGTCTTCTTCTTGGAAACGGCCCAGGAAAGACCTGCGTCATCCGGCGTAACAGTGCCGTCCGTATCCTGTCCAACGATGATATAGCCCTTTTCGGCGCGAAGGACGTGCATCGTCTCGGTGCCGTAGACGCAGGCGCCAAGCGGCTCGGCATTTGCCCAGACCGCTTCCAGCACCGACTGGCCGAAATCGGCTGGAACGTTTATTTCGAAGCCGACTTCGCCAGTAAACGACACTCGGAAGAGGCGCGCAGGTACGCCGCAGACCTTGCACTCGCCAACGCTCATATGCGGGAAGGCCTCGTTGGAAATATCGAGCCCCTCAACGAGCGGCGCAACGATCTCGCGCGCCTTCGGACCTTGCACGGCAATCACAGCCCATTGCTCAGTAACGGAGGTCAGCCACACCTTCAGATGCGGGAACTCCGTTTGCAGATAATCTTCCATGTGATGAAGAACGCGCGGCGCGCCGCCTGTCGTCGTCGTGACATGGAAACGGTCATCTGCAAGACGCCCGACAACGCCGTCGTCGTACACGAAGCCGTCTTCGCGGGTCATGATGCCATAGCGGCACTTGCCGGGTTTCAGCGTGTCCCAGGCATTCGTGTACATCAGGTTCATGAACTCGGCCGCATCCGGGCCGACGACCTCGATCTTGCCGAGCGTCGAGGCATCAAAAACGCCTGCGATATCGCGAGCCGTTTTGCATTCGCGGGCAACTGACTGATGCATCGTCTCGCCGGCGCGCGGATAAAACCAGGCACGTTTCCAGTTTCCGACGTCTTCGAACACAGCGCCATGTGCCGCTTCCCACTGATGCATCGGCGTCTTACGCGCGGGATCGAAGAGCTCGCCGCGCGAATGGCTGATCAGCGTGCCATAGGTGACCGGCGTATAGGGCGCACGGAAGGTCGTGAGGCCGACCTGCGGGATTTCCTTGCCGAGCATTTCGGCGGCGATCGCCAGACCGTGCATGTTGGAGAGCTTGCCCTGGTCGGAGGCCATGCCGTTCGTCGTGAAGCGCTTGATGTGCTCGATCGAGTGCATCCCTTCGCGCACCGCAAGACGGATGTCCTTGGCGCAGACATCGTGCTGGAAGTCTATGAAGGCCTTGGCGCTCGTCTCCGGGCCGGCACCTTCGGCAGCACCGATCATACCTCCGGTCCAGTCATAGGCCTGCTCGGCCGAGACGCTAATCTTGCCACTGCCCGATTTTCCGACGGCTTGCGCCATCAGCTCGCCGGCCGCAAGAGACTCTTCGATCGTCTGCTGCAGGCCGTCGGTGCCGTTGCAGGCGCCGACCGACAGGCAGTCCTGCGCATAGGTGCCCGGCAGGAAGCGCTGGCTTTCCGGCTCGAACTTCACCTTGCCGCGCGACTGCGAGAAGAGGTGCACCGACGGGGTCCAGCCGGCCGAAACCAGCAATGCGTCGACCGCAATCTTGCGCGGCGAGCCGCCGCCGTTGCGGGCGACGGTCATCGATGAGACGCGGAGCTTTCCCGAAGTATTGATGACCGATTGTCCAGCCAGCACCTCGATACCGAGCGAACGCGCTTCGGCAAGAACTGCAGCCCCCGGCGTCTGGCGGCAATCGACGATCGCAGTGATTGCCACGCCGGCACGCTTCAGGTCGAAAGCGGCTTCATAGGCCGAGTCATGGGCGGTGTAGACACCGACCTTGGCTCCGACGGCGACACCGTAGTGGTTCAGGTACATGCGCGCGGCAGACGCCAGCATGATGCCCGGACGGTCGTTGTTTCGGAATACCATGTGCCGTTCGATTGCACCGCTGGCGAGGATTACCCGCTTGGCGCGGACCTGCCAGAGACGCTCGCGCGGCAGGTCACGGCCTGGCTTGGCGATATGGTCGGTCACGCGCTCGGCAAGAGCGATGAAATTATGGTTGTAGTAGCCGAAGGCCGTCGTGCGGGTCAGAACCTGCACGTTGTCCATCGCCTTCAGCTTGGCAGCCGCCCGCTGCGCCCAGACGTAGCCTTCGATGCCGTCGATCTTCACGCCGCAGTCAAAGCGCAACGCACCGCCGCATTCCGCCTGCTCGTCGCAGATGATGACGCGGGCGCCCGCCTCAGCCGCGGCAAGGGCAGCGGACAGACCGGCAACGCCCGCGCCGGCGACGAGCACGTCGCAATGCGCATAGCGGCTTGCGTAGTGATCCGGATCGCCTTCCGTCGGCGCGACGCCGAGACCGGCGGAACGTCGGATGAGCGGCTCATAGACATGCTTCCAGGCGGCCTTCGGCCACATGAAGGTCTTGTAGTAGAATCCCGCCGCAAAGAACGGCGAAAGCAGATCGCTTATGCCACCGACGTCAAAAGCAAGTGACGGGAAGCGGTTCTGCGACTTGACGATCATACCGTCGAAGACTTCCTGAACCGTGGCGCGCACGTTCGGCTGCTTTCGCGCCGAGTCTCGGGCAACGTCAATCAGCGCATTCGGCTCTTCCGCACCGGCTGAAAGGATGCCGCGCGGGCGGTGGTACTTGAAGGAGCGGCCGACGAGATGCACGCCGTTGGCGATCAACGCCGAAGCGACGGTGTCGCCTTCGAGCGCGGTATAGCTCTTGCCATCGAAAGTGAAGCGGGCGGTTCTCGCCGGCGTCAGGCGTCCCTTGCCTGGAATTCGGTTCGCGCCGCTCATTTCGCCTCTCCTTCCGTCGCTTCATAGGTTTCGACGGGGGCGTGCGGGACGCTCGCAGCGCCTATTTCAGGCTTTGGCTCGCCTGCCTTGTAGGTCATGATGAATTTGTCGCTGATGGTGTCGCGCGCTGCATTGAAGAAACGGCCGCAGCCGTGGATGTGCCGCCAGCGTTCGAAGATCAGACCCTTCGGGTTGTCGCGCATGAAGAAATACGCCTCGAATTCCTCGTCGGAAATCGAAGCGATAGTCTGGGGCCGCGCAATATGCGCGTCGCCAGCGCCACGGAATTCGAGCTCGGAGCGCTCTTCCTGACAGTATGGGCAGTAGATCAGTAGCATTGGATTCCCTTGTCGGAAGTGCGTGGTCAGTGCGCGACGGCGGCGGCTGCCGCTTCGTCGATGAGGCGCCCGGTGCGGAAGCGCTCCAGCGTCAATCCGGCATTGAACTTGTGCGGCTCGTCGCGGGCGATCAGGTGCGCAAAGAGATTGGCCGAACCCGGCGTCGCCTTGAAGCCGCCCGTTCCCCAGCCGCAGTTGACATAAAGCCCCGGAACCGGCGTCTTCGACTGGATCGCCGAACGATCCGGCGTATTATCGACGATGCCGCCCCAGGAGCGCATCATCTTGACGCGGCGAAACATCGGGAAGAGCTCGCAAATCGCATCAAGCGTATGCGTGATGATCTGCAGGCCGCCTGTCTGCGAATAGGAATTATACTGGTCCGTGCCAGCGCCAATGACCAGCTCGCCCTTGTCGGACTGCGAGATATAGGCATGCACCGTGTTCGACATGACGACACAGGGAAAGATCGGCTTCAGTGGTTCGGAAACCAGTGCCTGCAGCGGGCTCGATTGCAGCGGCACGCGCACGTCCGCCATCTTCATCACGGTCGTCGAGTGGCCGGCCGCGGAGACGCCGATCTTCTTCGCGCCGATGAAGCCGCGATTGGTTTCGACGCCAACAACCCGCCCGTCCGGTCCGCGGCGGATGCCGGTGACTTCGCAATTCTGGATGATGTGAACGCCGCGATCCGACGCCGCACGGGCATAACCCCAGGCGACCGCATCATGACGCGCCGTACCGCCGCGGCGCTGCAAGGCGGCGCCGTTAATCGGATAACGGGCAGCTGCCGAAATATCGAGCGGGGGGCAATAAGCCTTCGCCTGCTCCGGCGTCAGCCATTCATTATCGATGCCATAGAGCCGGTTGGCATGGATATGCCGCTTGAAGGACTGCTGATCGTGGACGTTGTGCGAAAGCATCATCACGCCGCGCGGCGAATACATCACATTGTAATTCAGATCTTGTGACAGATTCTCCCAGAGCTTCATCGAATGCTCGTAGATGTGCATGCTCTCTTCATAGAGATAGTTCGAGCGGATGATGGTGGTGTTACGGCCGGTGTTGCCTCCGCCGAGCCAGCCCTTTTCCAACACCGCGACGTTGGTGATGCCGTGCTCCTTGGCAAGGTAGTAGGCTGCTCCCAGACCATGCCCGCCACCGCCGATGATAATGACGTCGTATTGCGCACGCGGCTCCGGCGAAGTCCACTGCCTCTCCCAGCCCTTGTGGCCTCTGAGGGCTTCCCGTGCCACGGCAAAAACCGAGTATTTCCGCATCCGCCTTCATCTCCTTCAGGGAAAGGCATTTTCTTCGTGGCCATACAAATCGCAAATCGAAATGCGGCACAACGTTTCTTTTGCGACGCGAACGGGCTTTTGTTTGACATGGGTGGAACAAGTGTTGGTGACACTGAGGTTGCCGCATCCGCCCGCCCGCACCGGATTAGTCCGACTAACCCAAGAGGGCAGGAAGACGAGATGCGAAATTACATGTAAATGTTCCTATCCTTAGGGGTGCTCCCATGTCGTATGTGCGTCTTGCCACAGCCACGGTGCTCAGCGCGGTGCTTTCCAGCTCCATGCCGGCCTCCGCAGCCGAGCAGGTTGGCCAGGCCGTCCTCATCAAGACGGAAGTGACCGGTCAAACGGGACCGCTGACCGTAAATGCCGCAGTCCATCGCGACGAGCGCATTCGTACATCGAGATCCGGCCTCGGCCAGTTTGTTTTCCGTGACGGCACCAAGCTTGCGGTCGGCTGGGGTTCGTCAGTCGTCATCGACAAATACATCTTCGATGACTCTCAATCGGTCAAAAAGTTGAGCATCCGCGCAGCGAAGGGAACTTTCCGCTGGATCAGCGGCAGTTCGAAATCATCCGCCTACCAGATCCTGACACCTGCGGGCACGATTGGCGTGCGTGGCACCGCCTTCGATTTCTATGTCGGCCCGGATGGAACGACGGCCGTCGTCATGCTGAATGGCGCCGCCCAGTTTTGCGGCCCGGGCGGCTGCATGCAACTGCCACGCCGTTGCGACTGTGTCGTTGCGACACCCAACGGCGACATGACGGATGTCGCGCGCGTAAACCAGGGCGTCCTTCGAAGACTGGGAACGCCACGCGCCCTCCCATTCCTTTCCGGCAGTCAGTCGCTTTCCGGCATGATGGGCGGCGGCTGCGGATTGACGGCGGCACTGCAGCGGCCCGATAACCTTCAGCGCCAGGCGCCGGCCGTCTCGCCTCCGGAGCCGAAGCCGGAGAAACCGAATAAGCCGGAGAAACCGAATAAACCTGACAAGCCGGATAAGCCCGATAGACCACACAAACCCGACAGGCCGCACAAGCCGGACAAGCCCGACAAGCCCGACAGGCCGCATAAGCCGGACAAGCCGCATGACCACGACAGGCCGCATAAATCACATGATCACCACCGGGGCGATCACGACAGAGACCGCGACGAGGGCGACCATCACCATGGCAAGGACCGCGATCGGGATCGCGGCGAACGGAACCACCATCGCTGATCCGTCATTCTGCTGGGCGCGCTTCCTCAGAAATCGGTTCATCACGGAAATGATCGGCCCTGCGGGAAATCCGGCGATAAAATTCTGCCAGGCCGGCGATCATTTTGGTCTTCAACCTGATGGCACTGACGATCCTGCGCGTGTCGGGCGAGCGCGAGCGAAATGCCTCGACAAGCTGATGGTGGAGCTGCCGCAGCTCTGCAAATTCGACCGATTGCATCACGCGCTCATCCCCGACGACGGCGAATAGGCGCGTCCGGCTGCTCTTTCCCTTCAGGCCGATGGTGCCCGCCTCAAGCAGCGCAGCACCTAACTGCAGCCGCGCTGTGTCCTCCGAAATCAGAATATCAAAGCCGATGTCCTTGCAGGAGGATTCGATCCGCGCAGCAACGTTCACGGCATCGCCGACGGCGGAGTAATTGAAGCGCGATTCGGCTCCCATATTTCCCACACAGGCAACGCCGGTATGGATGCCGATGCCGATGCCCACCGGCTGATCCTTGCCAAAGCCGAAGGCATCGGCAGCATTGAGCTCGCCAAGCGTTTCCCGCATGGCCAGAGCAGCGCGCACCGCCTTCGTCTCGTGATCGGCAACATCGACTGGCGCATTCCAGAAGGCCATGATCGAGTCGCCGATGAACTTGTCGAGCGTACCCTCATTGGCGACGACATGGCGGCTCAGCGCGTCGAGCAGCGTGTTCAGGAACCCGACGACGGCCGTCGGCGGAAGCCGCTCACTGATTTCGGTGAAATGACGCACGTCGACGAACATGACCGTCAGTTGCCGATCGTCGCCGCCAAGGCGCAGTGCGTCGCGCGTATGCTCGATACGATAGAGAAGCGACGGTGACAGATATTGCCCGAAGGCGCGGCGAACCTCGCGCCTTTCCCGGTCGATCACCAGGATGCGGAACGACGTCGCGGCGAAATGTGTCACTGATCCGCTGATGATCGGGGCCAGCGGATCGAAAAGAAGCCCGGCGTAGGAAAAGCAGAGCCACGAGGCGACAACAGCAAGCGCAGTAATGGCCAAACCACAGGCCAGGGCCACCGCCGGGCTGACGAAGGTCGTCAGTATCACCAAAAGGCTGCCAAGCACTGCAATGGCGAATATCTCCAGGCCATCCGCCCAATCCGGCCGCGACAGATAGCGGCCGTTCAAAATCTGCTCGAGGGTCTGCGCGTGCAGCGAAACCCCCGGCACATTCTCTCCAAGCGCCGTGACGCGGATATCCTGCAGCCCCGCCGCCGATGTGCCGATAAAGACGATACTTCCGTTTATCGCCGCGCTGACTTTTGCCGAGGCACCTTCTTCTGCGAGCACATGCCGCGCGGAGACATATCTCTCCGCGCGGTCGGGGCTGACATAAAGCCACAGCTCGCCCGCCGCCGTCACGGGGACGACAAAATCGCCTGTCTTGACTGAGACCATGACGCCGGCTGCATCCGGCGCGCCCGCCAACACATAGGTCGAGACACCCTGCGCAACACGCAGCGCCTCCAGGGCCAGGTTCGGATAAAGCTGCTCCCCATCCGTCAGAAACAACGGAACTGCCCGCACGACCGACGAAGAGCTACCCGGATTGAGACTGATATGACCGATGCCGGCGGCGTTCGCTTCAAGGCGCGGACGTAACGGCGTTGCGGCATTGATATGCGGGGGCGCGCCGACGGGACTCTCGCCGGTGAAGGCGAAGCCTGCCTTGACGGAGGGGCGATAGGTTCCCTCGTTGGTCAAGCCGAAGCCGAGCACGACAGGCTTATCGGCAATACTATCGGCGAAAATCTCGTCATTGTCCGGCAATTGCGACAGCAGCGACGGATCGATGCCAGGCACATTGCCGACGACAGTCCGTGGCGAAAGCCGGTCCGGCTCGGCAAAGAGAATGTCGAAAGCGATCGCGGCCGCACCCATCTCGGACAGCCTGTCGACGAGCAGAGCCAGCCTGTCTCTCGGCCACGGCCACTGCCCGAATTCGCGCAGCGATGCCTCGTCAATATCGATTACCCGAACCGGCAGCTCTTCGAAGGACCGCGGCGATACTCGCTGGTATTCGTCGAAGGTCACATCGCGGATTAATCGCAGCAGCTGTGGATCGCTGGCCCGCAGCAGCGTGAGCACGGCAACAATCGCCAAGCCGATGATGACACCGATTTGCTGCGCGCGTGTCATGAACCGATGGCGCCCCCTACGCTGCAAGCCGCTGAGCAGCGAAGAAAGGCTACGCCGCTTTAGCGACGAACGCCATCCTGTCGCAGAGCTGGCATGCAGCATAAAGAGAGATTGTGTTGGAGCACGTGGGAATCAGACAGGCAGCCGCGGTCCGAGGAAGGACCACGTTTTGCAATGGACCTATTGGCCGGCCGACTTGACTGAAACCTTGCGCTTCCTTTTCGGAGCCGGAAGTTCGGGCTCAGCTTCGGCCTGCCGCTGCAGACGGAGGGCTTTCAGCTTCTCCGTCTTTTTTTCACGCAGTTTTGCTTCGTCTGCAATAATCGCCCGCGCCGTGTGATCCGTGGCTTCCGCCTTGTCGCGGGCCGACATCTTCGTGGCGTTGAAGAATGCGTCCTTTGTGGCAGTCATTCACTTTTCCTTGGATGGTTCGCGATTTTGAAAACCACGCTCGCAAGCGACACTCAACGTGTGTTTGCGGCCTTTTTGGGCATCGGCAGCAAACCTTCGCGCTGCATCTTCTTGCGCGCGAGTTTCCGCTGACGGCGGATAGCTTCGCCCTTTTCGCGGGCGCGCTTCTCGGATGGCTTTTCATAGGCGCTGCGCGCCTTCATTTCACGAAACAGACCTTCGCGCTGCATCTTCTTCTTGAGAACGCGAAGAGCCTGGTCGACATTGTTGTCCCTGACGAGAACTTGCAAAATCTTATCCTTTCGCGGCAATGGTATGCCGTATCGTTAACGAGGGGAGGCGTTACTTTCGAACCTTGATGCTGGACGTCTTCAGCCAAGGCTCGGCATTGGAAGTTTGGGCTACCTGAGCGCCTGAAATCCGCGGCGGGGATTCGGTCGCATCGATATCAAGCGCTGTTATCCTGCGCTCGAAGTTCTCGGCCTCGAAGCGAACACGGTACTGTACATGTCCATGGTCGTTCGGCAGGATGCCAACGACCTCGCATCGCCTGTCGGCAGTGGCTGTTCGGGTGAGACCGGACTTCAGCACGACAAAGTCACCTATTTTATAGGTCGGCTTTGCCTTATAGTTCGGCTTTGGCATCACGGTGCTCTTTTCAAAATGTCAAAAAGGCCGGGCGTTTTACCCGACCTCTCCCCGTCATTCAGCCTGCTGCCAGTACATCCGTGGTCAGCCGTGGCAAATGACAAATCACGCGGCCTGAAGATTATCCGCTGCGTTCTTGCCGGACTTTTTGTCCCGGACGAGATCGTAGCGTACCTTCTGCCCGTCGGACAACGCGCTCAAGCCGGCACGCTCCACGGCGGAAATGTGGACAAATACGTCGGTCGAACCATCGTCCGGCTGAATAAAGCCAAAGCCCTTGGCGCTATTGAACCACTTAACTGTGCCTGAATTCATGAACGATCTCCTTTCAATCGCTGCACTGCCGGGAAATATTCGCCGGCTCTTATCGAGAGTTGAGAGGAAATCTGACAGAGCGCTCAGCGCGTGACAAAGGCCACAAGCAATATTCGATAGGCTCATATATAGGGGTATTTCTGCATACCGCAATAGCAAATGCATTTCTGAGCACCGCATCCGCCAGGCAGGTGGAAGGCTTATCCGCCATTTTTTCTGCACATCGCCATATCAGTCTGGACTTCGTGACATCGATCTGTTATCCCGCATCACCAATCGCAAGGCTCCGGCCGCGCGAAGCGTATAATTTTGCCCTGGCGCTGTGCCGCCGCTGGTGTCAACCAAAACCAAAGGAACGTGATTCTCGTGCAGGTACTCGTCCGCGATAACAATGTCGATCAGGCTCTCCGCGCTCTCAAGAAGAAGATGCAGCGCGAAGGCATTTTCCGCGAAATGAAGATGCGCGACTACTACGAGAAGCCGTCGCAGAAGCGCGCCCGCGAGAAGGCCGAAGCTGTTCGCCGCGTTCGCAAGCTGGCTCGCAAGCGGGCACAGCGCGAAGGTCTGGTCGCACGCTAAACGGTGCCGTCGTTATTTCGACGTTTTCAGATGCATGTTGGCGGGGGCGATTACGTGTCGCCGCCGCCTTTTTGTTTTTGCTGAAGATCGCATATCCGATTGCCCCCGGATATGACGCATGGGGGAAGCGCACGAATGGCTGATTTCTTGTTCACCTCGCTCCGGTCCTTGCGCGCGCCGAAAGCGACGCTCTTGCCGGTGCTTGCAGTCCTTGCCGCAATCGGCCTTGCCGGTTGCCAGACCGACAACACCTCCGATGCTGTGATCCGCCTCGACAAGGCTCAGGGTTCCGAAGAGAACATTGCCTCGTTGACCTCGGTGATCAATTCCAATCCGCGTGATCCGGAAGCATATAACGTCCGAGGCTCGGCCTACGGCCGTGCCGGTCAGTTCAAGGCCGCGCTGAACGATTTCAATACCGCCCTGCAGATCAATCCGCGCTTCTTCCAGGCCTATGCCAACCGCGCGCTCGTCTATCGCAATATGGGCCAGCAGCAACAGGCGATCGCCGACTACAACGCCGCGCTGCAGATCAACCCGAGCTACGACGTCGCCTATATCGGTCGCGGCAACGTCTATCGCCAGGCCAGCCAGGACGATGCGGCATTCAACGATTTCGCCCGCGCGATCCAGCTCGGCACGACGGATGGCCGCGCTTATCACAATCGTGGCCTGATTTTCCAGAAGCGCAATCAGCAGGACAAAGCGATCGACGATTTCTCTAAGGCGATCTCGCTGTCACCGAATTCGGCCGAGCCCTATAACGGTCGTGGCATTTCCTATATCGCGCTGAACGACGACGACAATGCCTTCGCCGACTTCAACCATGCGATCGAGCTCAACGGCAACATCGCCGAATCCTGGGCCAACCAGGCGCTCGTCTATGAGCGCCGCGGTGACAAGGAGAAGGCGGCCCGTTCCTATCGCCACGCGATCGGCCTCGACCCGAAATACCAGCCGGCCCGCGACGGCCTGGCCCGAGTTGGCGCTGCAACCAGCGGCTAATGTCTGCAGATCACGGAGAAAATAGCGATGGCGGCGAAACGGCATGTGATCGTCGTCGGCGCCGGTATCATAGGCGCCTCGATCGCCTGGCATTTGGCGAAGGCCGGTGCCGCCGTGACGGTCATCGCCGAAGAAACCGGCGGCGTCGCAACACCCAATTCCTTCGCCTGGATCAATGCCAGCTGGGGAAACCCCGAATTCTACTTTCACTTTCGGCGCCGCTCGATGGCGGAGTGGAAGCGGCTCGCTGCGGAGCTTCCGGGCCTGCCGCTTTCCTGGTGCGGCGGCATCTGCTGGGACCTGCCCCGCGATCAACTCGAAGCTTACGCGAAGGAGCACGGCGGCTGGGGCTACGGAATCAACCGCATCGAGCGCAGTGAGATCGCTCGCCGCGAACCCTATCTTAGTAATGCGCCCGATTTCGCCCTCGCTGTCGCTGAGGAAGGCGCAGTCGAGCCGGTCGCAGCCGCGCGCATGATGCTGGCGGATGCCGAAGCGCGAGGCGCGAAATTCATCGGCGCTGCTGTTCGCAGCCTCATCCGCAGCGGAGATCACATTGCCGGCGTGGTGACGTCGCAAGGCCTGATCGATGCGGATCATGTCGTCCTCGCTTGCGGCGCAGGATCCATTCCCATAGCCGCGTCAGCCGGGATTACGCTGCCGATTGACGCGCCCCCCGGCCTGATCGTCCACTCCCGCCCGTTCGAGAAACGGCTGAACGGCCTGGTGATTGCGACGGAACTGCATATGCGCCAGACGACCGAAGGACGCATCATCGCGGGCAGCGACTTCGGCGGCGGCGATCCGGGCGAAGACCGCCAGGCGACCGCGGCCGCTCTCTTTGCGAAGGTCAAAGCCAGCCTTTTGGAAAGCGACGCGCTGACAATGGATTTCGTCACTCTCGGATATCGCCCGACGCCGCGAGACGGCTTCCCGATCATCGGCAATTGCGGCATCGGCGGCCTTTATATCGCCGTTATGCATTCCGGCGTGACGCTTGCTCCGTTGGTCGGCACGCTGGCGGCAAACGAGATTCTGTCAGGCGCAACTGAGGCAAGCCTTCGATCATTTCGGCTCTCCCGGTTCGCCTGACGGCACAATTGTATGACCATTACAATTCTGCCGTCAGCATGTTTTAGTGTGTTGCAACCACTTTCCCCTGCCCCTAACATATCGCTGCTTCGATAGCAGGCTATCGGGAATCCGAACGCGTTGAGGGCACTGACGGCGATGCAGTTTTTTGCTTTCGTAACTGTTTGCGAAAATCCGGCCGGGCCATTCGCCCTCGAAAGCCTGCAAAGATTATGCCCATGAGTCTGCGCACGCGGCTGTTTCCCAAGGCATCGATCGGCACCTATCTGGTTGCCATGGCGGTCTCGATCGCCGTGCCGATCTTTGCCTTCGTCACACTCCTGCTTCTACAGCTCGAGGACAATCAGCGGACGACGCTGCGGCGCGAGACGGCGCAAGACGCGCTGACCCTGTCTCGCTCTATTGACCGACAGTTGCAGGACATGGCGACGACACTTCGTCTGCTCTCAACCTCGCCCGAACTCGAGAACAACGACTTCGCCTCGTTTCATGAGCGGACCGAAACGGCCCTGCGCGGCGATACACTCTACGTGATAGCCGTCGATCGAAGCGGTCAGCAGCTACTGAACACGCGCCTTGATTTCGGCACGCCGCTCAGCAAGACAGCCAATATCCCAGCGATGAAATCGGCCATCGAGTCCGGCCGTATCGAAGCATCCGACGTCTTCAAGGGAGCGACAAGCGGCGAGTGGGTCTACAATGTCACGATGCCGCTGGATGCAGGTCGAGTCGCGGCCCTGATCGTCACCCAGAACGCCAAGGACCTCGCCAGACTTGTCACGACCGAAGGGCTTGCGTCGGGTTGGTCGGCTGCGGTGATCGATCAGGGCGGCCACGTGGTGGCTTCGAGCGGCATGGCAAGCATTGCCCCCGGAACGCCGTTCGACAAGCGTATCCTGCCGTCGCTTATCGCTTCGCGCGGCGTCTTCGAGGACCAGGATATTCTGCCGAATGAACTCCTCGGTTATGCCCAAATTCCCGGCTGGTCCTGGAAAACGGTGGTCTGGGGACCGGTTGCCACGGCGCAGGCATCGATCCTCACGACATGGCGTTTCCTGATCGTCGGCGGCATCGCATTGCTTCTGGTCGCCGTGCTCGCGGCCTATGCCGTGGCGCGGCAGGTGCGCACTACGATCCGCGATATAGCCGACATGGCAAGCAGCATGGGCGAGGGCCAAATCGTAGCGCCGATCGATACCAGCGTCATCGAGGCAAACCAGGTCGCCGTTGCCCTGTCCAATGCCTCGTTCGATCGCAGCCAGACGGAAGACCGTCTGCATTTCATAATGCATGAGCTCGTGCATCGAACGAAGAACCTGCTCACGCTCGCCCAGGCGATGATGCGCCAACTCGCCAAACAGGCCGACAGCGTCGAAGGCTTCCAGTCGGCCGTTTCCAATCGCCTCGACGGGCTCGTCCGTTCGATCGAGCTTTTGACAAGCGAGCAATGGTCCGGTGCCTCGCTCCGCCGGGTCATCGACATTCATCTGGAGGCCTTCCCGCAGGCGGCAGAACAGCTTGAGATTTCCGGAGAGGATTTTGTGGTCAAGCCGGAGGCGGTCCAGAACCTCGGCCTGACGCTGCATGAACTGGCTACCAATTCGGTGAAATACGGTGCGCTTTCGGTGCCGCAGGGCCGCGTCTCCTTCTCCTGGTCGAATATCCAGGTCGAGGATCAGTCCGAGGCAATAATCCGTTTTATCTGGGAGGAACGGAACGGTCCCGAGGTCGCTACACCGTCCCGCTCCGGCTTTGGAACCACTGTCATCAAGACGCATGCCGCAGCAGCCTTCCGCGGATCGGTGCAGGTAGACTACCTGCCGCAGGGCCTGATCTGGACCCTGACAGCACCGCGAAGCGCGCTCGAGCGCGAATAACGGCCGGAACAATCAAAAGAACCAATTCGTTTCCGATAGGTCATCCGAAAGGAGAACGGCCATGTTCAAGCACATCATGATCGCAGCAACGGCGGCGGCAGCAGTCTTTGCAAGCCCGGCAGGCGCTGCGAACTATATCAGCCTCGGCCGTCTGGTCTGCGGATCGGAAGGCGGTCAGGGGCTGATTATCACTTCGCAGAAGAATCTGATCTGCACCTACACGCCTGCCGGAGGCGGCCCGAAAGCCGTCTACGCCGGCAGGATCGAGAAATTTGGCCTGGATATCGGCGAGACCGGCAAAAGCGTTATGATCTGGCAGGTTCTTGCCAAGACCGGCACAAACATTCCGGAATTTGCACTTGCCGGTGAATACTACGGGATCGGCGCCGATGCCAGCCTTGGCGCGGGTGCCGGTGCTAAGGTGATCGCCGGTGGCACCAACAAGGCTTTCATGCTGCAGCCGCTGAATGTGCAGGCCCAGGAGGGCCTCAATCTCGCGATCGGCGTGGAGAAAATGACGCTGGCGCCCGCTGCTATCTGACATAGGTCGGCGGAGATGGAAAAAGGCTCGCTTCGGCGGGCCTTTTTCTTCGCCTGGCGTCGCTTGCAATAAAAGCCCGGCTCGGAGCCGTGCCTTGGCTCAGTGGCCGATTGCTTTGTTGATCTCCTCTGTGACCTTCTTTGCATCACCGAGCAGCATCATCGTGCCATCCTTGTAGAACAGCGTATTGTCGATGCCGGCATAGCCGGAGCCGAGCGAACGCTTGACAAAGAGGCAGGTCTTGGCCCTGTCGACATCGAGGATCGGCATGCCGTAGATCGGCGAGGTCTTGTCATCGCGCGCGGCTGGATTGGTGACGTCGTTGGCCCCGATGACATAAGCGACATCGGCTTGGCCGAAGTCGGAGTTGACGTCTTCGAGTTCGAAGACCTCGTCATAAGGCACGTTCGCTTCGGCCAGCAGCACGTTCATGTGGCCGGGCATGCGGCCGGCGACCGGATGAATTGCGTATTTGACCTCGACGCCGGCCTTCTTGAGATTGTCGGCCATCTCGCGAAGCGCGTGCTGCGCCTGGGCAACCGCCATGCCGTAGCCCGGCACGATAATGACCTTGGAAGCGTTTGCCATCAGATAGGCGGCATCCTCTGCCGAGCCGAGCTTGACGGTCTTGTCGGAATTGTCCGCAGCCCCTGCGGAGGTCTCGCCACCGAAGCCGCCGAGAATGACGGATATGAACGAGCGGTTCATGCCCTTGCACATGATGTAGGACAGGATCGCACCCGAAGAGCCGACCAGCGCGCCGGTGATGATCAGAGCGAGATTGCCGAGCGTGAAACCGATACCGGCTGCCGCCCATCCCGAATAGGAGTTCAGCATGGAGACGACGACCGGCATGTCGGCGCCCCCGATCGGCACGATCAGCAGCACGCCGAGCGCCAGCGAAAGCGCCACGACCGCCCAGAAATCGAAATGGCTTTCGGTTGCCGCCAGCCCGATGATGAAGAAGACGATCAGCACCAAAAGCGCGATGTTGATGATATGCCGGAAGGGAAGCAGGATCGGCTTGCCGGACATGCGCCCGTCAAGCTTGAGAAAAGCGATGATCGAGCCGGTAAAGGTAAGCGCCCCGATTGCCGCGCCGATCGCCATCTCGATACGCGCCTCGCCATGGATCGAGCCGATATCGCCGATGCCGAAGGAGGCCGGTGTATAAAGCGCAGACGCAGCAACCAGCACGGCGGCAAGGCCGACCAACGAGTGGAAGCCCGCCACCAGCTGCGGCATCGAGGTCATCGGGATGACGCGGGCGATATAGGCCCCCGCCCCGCCGCCGATCGCCAGTGCGAGCACGATCAGCACGAAGCCGGCAAAAGAAGGCGTTGCCAGCACCAGCGTCGTGAGGATCGCCATCCCCATGCCGATCATGCCGTAGAGATTGCCCTTGCGGCTGGTGGCCGGATGGGAGAGGCCGCGCAGTGCCAGGATGAAAAGCACGCCGCAGACGAGATAGAGGAAAGCTGCGATATTGGTCATTCGTCCGGCCTCACTTGTCCTTCTTGCGGTACATCGCCAGCATGCGCTGCGTGACGAGGAAACCGCCGAAGATGTTGACCGAGACGAGAACGAGCGCGACGAAGCCGAAACCGGTCGCAAGCCCGCTTGCCGAAATGCCGACTGCAAGCAGCGCGCCGACGACGATGACTGCAGAGATGGCGTTGGTGACGGCCATCAGCGGCGTATGCAGCGCCGGCGTCACCGACCAGACGACGTAATAACCGACGAAGATCGCCAGCACGAAGATCGCGAACTGGAAAACGAAGGGATCGATCGCCCCACCCGTTGCCGCACTTGCCGCATCCGGTGCCTGCGCGGCCGCCGCCACGACTGCGTTGACCGCCTGGTCAAGCTGCTGCAGCGCCTTTTCCATTGCTTCACTGGCCATCAGCTATCCCCTTCTTCGTCCCGCCGAATGCCGGATGCACGACATCGCCTGCATAGGTCAGCATGGTCGCTTTGATGAGTTCGTCGTCGAGGTTGAGGACGACGCTCTTCGTCTCCTTGTTGAGCATCGTCTCGAGGAAGGTGACGAGGTTCTTGGCATAGAGCGCCGAAGCGCTGGCGGCGACCCGGCCCGGCAGGTTGGTGAAACCGATCACCTTGACGTCTTCGACATCGACGACCTCGTCGGCAACCACGCCCTCGATATTGCCGCCACGCTCGACCGCAAGATCGACGGCAACGGCGCCGGGCTTCATCGAAGCCAGCATCTGGCGCGATACGAGCTTCGGCGCAGGGCGTCCGGGGATCAGTGCCGTGGTGATGACGATGTCCTGCTTGGCGATATGCTCGGCAACGAGGGCTGCCTGCTTCGCCTGGTATTCCTTGGACATTTCCTTGGCGTAGCCGCCCGCCGTCTCCGCTGCCTTGAACTCCTCGTCTTCAACGGCGATGAACTTGGCGCCGAGCGAGGCGACCTGTTCCTTGGCAGCGGGGCGAACGTCGGTGGCCGAGACCGCAGCGCCGAGGCGGCGCGCCGTCGCAATCGCCTGGAGGCCTGCCACGCCTGCACCCATCACGAAGACCTTGGCGGCCGGAACGGTGCCGGCGGCCGTCATCATCATCGGCAGGGCGCGATCATAGACGGACGCCGCTTCAATGACAGCCTGATAGCCGGCGAGATTTGCCTGTGAGGAAAGAACATCCATGGACTGGGCGCGCGTAATGCGCGGCATCAGTTCCATCGCGAAGGCTGAAAGCCCTGCCTTCGCCATCGCGGCAATCGCCTCATCGTTTCCGTAGGGATCCATGATCGCGATGACGACCGCGCCGCTCTTGTAGCCGGCAATCTCCGCCTCCGTCGGGCGGCGCACTTTGAGCACCACATCCGCGCCTGCCGCATCGCCAACCGAGCCGATCCGCGCCCCTGCAGCCTCAAATTCGCTGTCCGGTATGCGCGACAAAACCCCAGCACCTGCCTCGACCATGATGTCGAAGCCGAGGTTCCTCATCTTCTTCACGGTTTCGGCAGACGCCGCAACGCGTGTCTCGGAACCGATCGATTCTTTTGTAATGAAAACGATACTGCCCAACTGCCCCTCCTCCGGGTCAGCCAAACCACCGCGGGCTCACCGCTCAGGCCAAGCACCTATTCAAAAATTGGAAATGCCGTTCCTCGCCAGCTGCAGGTCAGCGCAGCAAGACGATGCCGGCAACGAAGATGATGAGAAAAACCAGCAGGCCGCCGAGAAAGCCGCTGCTGGTGAAAAAACCGGCCGTCATGCCAAGCAGCAGGGCGATGAGGAAAATCGTGCCGTATTTCGCAGCCGAAATGAACAGACTGTAGGTTTGTTCATGTTCTTTGTAGTCCATCGGCGCGCCGACTTCGACGGATCCGTTGTGTTCTTCGGCCATGAAATTTCGTCTCCCTGAATGCCATAATCCCATTCAGGGCTTACACAAAGCCTGGGAAAAGCGCAATGCATGAGAATGCCGCAGCCGGTACGCTTTGCGGCATTTCAGGAGCGCGGCCTCAGAGCGGCAGATCGGTGCCGAACTGGCCCTCCGGCACGAAGCGAGCGGTCGGGATGATGGTGAGCGATGGCAGCCTGCTGTCGGGGCCGCGGGAAAACATCATGCGCTGTTCGCTGGCGCTGGAAATAAAGAAGGGATAGCGCGTCAGAAGCTTTCGGCCAACCTCGATCACATTCGTCGCCATCAGCGTCATGTCGATTCCGTAATTCTTCGCAAGCCGGCCGGGCACGATGGTATCTGCATAAAAGACCCGCTTGTAGAAAGCGGCATGCGGGGGCCGGCAAAACTGAAGAACGCGGTCAGCACGGAAATGCGCCGCCGCAACGATGCTTGGCCTCAGCGTCAGGTAGGGAATCCACGACAGGTCGGCGGTCAGTTCCGGATCGGCCGCAAAGCGCGCCGGATCGATCAAGGTCAGCCCTGCATCCAGAAGCGAATCCATCGCCTCAGGAAAGGCGCCGGCGGACTGGCTGACGCGATGGTCCGGCGTTACATAGTGAAGTCGGACCGTGCTGACCAGTTCGCCGTAATAGTAAAGACCGAAGACATAAGCATGGCTGTCGAAATCGGTTTCGTCCAACAGCCCTTTTGGTGCAAGCGCCAGCACATCATGGGCCTTGTAGGCCTTCCATCGCAACCGTTCGACATCCTCCATGTCCTCGCTGCTTTCGATGCGGCGATATTCGACATGGTCCAGAATTTCGAGAAGCTTTCTTGAAAAGTCACTTGTATTCAAGGGGATTGACGCCATTGATGTTCCCGCCGTTAACGGGCCATTAATCATATCTGGCCGCGCAAAGAGCAAGAAATATCAAAAGTTTCTGACGTATTTGAATTATTAAGGTTAACGGGGCTCTTGTTGCGATGGCGGCAACGAGGGCTCAGGCGACCTTGCTGCGGCGGCGCTGGGTGACACGACGGCTGAGTGCTTGCGAAAGGATGCCGATCTCCTTTGAGGGGACCGGCGGAGAAAAGACATAGCCCTGCACGAGATCCGCGCTGCGATGTTTGTTGAGCAATGCCAGTTGCTCAACAGTTTCCACACCCTCGATGACGATCTTGAGCCCGAGCTCGCGGGCGAGATTTACAGTACCGCACAAAAGCTTCAGACGGCGCGTGTCTTCCGCGATATTGCGAACGAAGGAGCGATCGATCTTGACGATATCGAGCGGCAACGTGTCGAGATAGCTGAGGCTGGAGAAGCCCGTGCCGAAGTCGTCGATCGCTATGGTGATGCCGTGGGAGCGCAATTCGGCGAGGATGGCGCGCACCGCCGCAGGCTCGTCGATGAGACAACTTTCTGTAATTTCCAGATGCAGCCGCGACGCCTTGAGGCCGGATGTTGAAAGTGCTTCCGAAACGACGGCGAGGATATCGTTGTCACGCAGGTCGCGTGCCGAGAGATTGACCGATATCGCGATGTGGTCGGGCCAGGTCATGCATTCGCTGCAGGCCTTGAAAAGAATGAACCGCGTGATGTCCGATATGATGCCCATCTCTTCGGCGAGGCGGATGAAAACGTCCGGCGGAATGGCGCCTTTTTCCGGGTGGACCCAGCGCGCCAGCGCCTCGGCGCATTCGATGCGTGTCCCATCGGCTTTGAACATCGGTTGAAACGCGACGCTGAGCGCGCCCGCAGCCACCGCTTCGCGCAAGTCCGCTTTCAGCTTCTGCTGCTCGATGTAGCGGCCATCCATTTCGTGTTCGAAGCCGGTGATGCCGCCGCGCAGTCGTGATTTGCTTTCAAAGAGGGCGAGGTCCGCTTTGATGCTCCACTCCTCCATTGCAAATGCATTGCTTTCGAGGGTCGCGTAGCCGGCGCTGAGCGACACCAAGAACGTGACCTCGTCCACTTCATAATTGCCCTGAATGTCGGCATGCATCCGGCGGATTTCGGCGTCGAGCGCTTCGTTGTTCTTGGCATGCGGGAAGAATATGACGAACTGGTCGCCCATGAGGCGACCGACGATGGCATTGCCTGCTTCGTCCTTGATCCGCGCCGCGATCGCGCAGAGCAGGTGATCGCCGGTGATGTGGCCGCGCATGTCGTTAACGTGCTTGAACTCGTCGATGTCGAGGACCATGAAACCAAGCGGCCCACGCCTTTTCGGGTGGCGCTCGATATATTCCTTTACGAGATGACCGAAATATTCTCGGTTCGGCAGGCCGGTCAGAGCATCGAAGCGGACCATATGCAGGATCTTCTGCTCCGCCTTCACGCGGCTCGACACATCCTCGAAGATCAGAACGGCGCCGCCGTCGGCACGACGCTTCGCGGAAAATTCCAGCGATAGGCTTTCAGGAAAATGGATCAGGGTTCGCGATAGGCCTTCCTCGGCAACCTGTGTCAGCTGCCGCAGGATCAATTCCGGTTGCGAGGCATCCATGAAGCTGTAGCGCGCGCCGTAACGCAGGACGGCACCGAGGTCGCGATCCTTTAACCGGTCCGGATCGCCGATCTTTAGAAGCTCGCAGGCCTTCCGGTTGATCACCTGGATACGGTTCGACTGATCGACCATCACGAGACCGTGGGGCATATTGTTGAGCGCGGTATCGAAACGATCGGCAATCAGAGAGATCTGCCTGTGAGCAATGACATTCTCATAAAGGAACTCGCGCACGCCGTTCGCCATCGCGCGCGTCGTCAGCCAGAAGGGAATAAGGAAGATAGAGAGAATGCCGCGATAGAAATCCAGCGCCATCAGGCTGCAGACGATCATCGGCAGGCAGCAGGAGAAAGTCTGCAGGTCAACTGCCAGCCGCGAGCCGTAGTTGCGGCCGACGACGGAAACCATGGTCGCCATGGTGACGGAAATGCAGGCAAGCTCTGCGAAGGAATCATGCACGACGAAGATGGCATAGCCGCTGCCGATGCCGAGGATGGCTGTAGTGCAGGCTGCACCGGCAACGAGAACACGCTCCCATCGCTCGATGCCGGCGCGCGACAGTTTCTCTTTTTCCACACGATCGAACCGCCGGAAGGTGAGCATGCGGACGCAAAAGACCAGGAGGGCGGCAGCCGACAGCAGCACATAGATGGAAGACTGTGTTTTGGCTGCAACCGCCAGGAAAGTTGCCACATGCACGATGACGCCGGCGAGCAGCGTCATGCGGTTCCCAGAAAGAGAACTCACAAACGACAGATACACGTCGATCGGAACCCTGTTCGGGTTATGTGGTTTCATCCATACTTTCCCTGTGCGCGGGGATGATACGGGGAACCTTTTAAAAATTGATTGCCTTGACCCTATCCATTTGGTTGTTTTTTCTAAAACCCAAGAGGGAATTTCAAGATTAACGGCGAATTTCACAGCTATGAAGTGAAGTTCATGGAAAAATGATCCGCGCTTAAGTTGCCGGTTGTACAGCCAGCATCTAAACCGCCGCACGCAAAGTCTACGACTAAAATCCTATACGGCCGTTTATTCTTTCAATTTCGGAAACCGTAGTTTACACAAATTTCAAAAGTGAGAACTTGCCGCAAAGGCAGAGTAAGGGGAAAGGCATGCCGGCGTTTCTAAGCGTCAGCCGGCTGATCGACAGCATCAGCCAATTCATAGGGAAAATCGCGGATTACATGGTGCTTTTGTGCTGCTTCATCAGCGCCGGCAATGCAATCGTCCGCTATCTCTTCAATTACAGCTCGAATGGTTGGCTGGAGATACAATGGTATCTCTTCGCCTACGTCGTCGTGCTCGGGGCGGCTCATACGCTTCGCAACAATGAGCACGTGCGCGTCGACCTAATCTACGGATCGGTTTCCGACAAGGCCAGAATCTGGATCGATATCATCGGTTTGATCGTTTTCCTGATCCCGGCCTGCGCCTTCCTGGCTTTCCTGTGCTGGCCCTATTTCGTGATCGCCTTCCAGCAGGGCGAGATCTCCGCCAATGCCGGAGGGCTCATCCGCTGGCCGGTCAAGCTTATACTTTTTGCAGGTTTCGCACTCCTGGTGCTGCAGGGCATTTCGGAACTCATCAAGAGGATCGCCGCGGTGCGCGGCTACATCCAGCTCGAAACGAAATACGAAAAGCCTCTGCAATAAAGCTCTCCGGGAGGAACGGACTTGTTTGACTTCGGTATCATTCCACCGGCGATGTTTCTGGGCATGGTCATCTTCATGCTCTACGGCTTTCCGGTCGCGTTTTCGCTCGCGTCCGTCGGACTTTTCTTCGGGGTCATCGGCATAGCAACCGGCCATTTCAGCGAGGCCTTCCTGCAGGCCCTGCCCCTTCGCGTGTTCGGCATCGTTTCCAACGACCTGCTGCTCGCCATCCCCTTCTTCACCTTCATGGGCGCCATTCTGGAAAGGTGTGGCCTTGCGGAGGATCTGCTCGAGGGAACCGGCAAGCTGTTCGGCGCCGTTCCTGGTGGTCTCGCCTACGCCGTCATCCTCGTCGGCGCTGTTCTCGGCGCCATCACCGGCACGGTCGCGGCATCGGTCATCACCATGGGCGTGATCTCGCTGCCGATCATGCTGCGCTACGGCTACAATCCGCGGTTGGCGACCGGCGTCATCGCCGCGTCGGGCACGATCACCCAGGTCATCCCGCCCTCCCTCGTGCTCGTCGTTCTCGCCGACCAGCTCGGCAGATCAGTCGGGGACATGTATCTCGGCGCCATCGGCCCTTCAATCCTGCAGGTCGCGATCTTCCTTGGCTTCATCCTGTTCCTGTCCATCTTCCGGCCAGGCTTGATGCCGCCGCTGCCGAAGGAGGTGCGCGGCGAGTTCAACTGGGCACTGCTGATGAAGGTACTGGCCGGCATGGTGCCTTCCATAATCCTCATTTTCCTCGTGCTCGGCACGATCTTCATGGGGCTTGCGACGCCAACGGAAGCCGGCGCCCTCGGGGTCGTGGGCGCGATCGTGCTTGCAGCGCTCCACCGGCGTTTGACCTGGCCGCTGGTCCGCGAAGCTATGACATCGACGATGCATATCACCTCGATGGTGGTGATGATCTTGATCGGCTCGACTTGCTTCAGCCTCGTATTTCAGGGCATGGATGGTTCGCGTTGGATCGAGCACATGCTGTCCGGCATCCCCGGCGGTCCGGTCGGCTTCCTGATCTTCGTCAACCTCTTCATCTTCGTCCTCGCCTTCTTCCTCGATTTCTTCGAAATCGCCTTCATCGTCATTCCGATGCTGGCACCCGTCGCTTCGGCGCTCGGTATCGATCTGATCTGGTTTGGCGTGCTTATCTGCGTGAACATGCAGACGAGCTTCATGCACCCGCCCTTCGGCTTCGCGCTGTTTTATCTGCGTTCCATCGCCAGTCGTGACGTGAAGACACGGGATATCTACATGGGCGCGATCCCATGGGTCGTCATGCAGCTCATCCTCGTTGCGATCGTGATCTTCTGGCCGCAATCAGTGACCTACTGGCTGAACAAGGGTCCGGCCGTGGACCTCAACACGATCAAGATCGAAATACCGGGATTCGGCGGCAATCAGCTCTCGCTGCCGCCCGCGCCTGGCGGTGGCAGTACACCACAGATCCCCGGTCTCACCCTGCCGCCACTGAACGGTCTGCCCGGTCAGCAGCCAGCCCCTGCGACGCCCGCACCGGCCAATCCGGCACAACCAGCACCGCCACCGGATCTCAGCCAACCTCCAAAGATCAATTGAATTCAATCGGCATAGGGGACGGTCGTTTTGACTGCACCCGGTGCCGATCCATTCCCCCCGTTCCTTGAAGACCCGAGGGATTTGCGCCAGCCGGAAGTAGGCCTTCCAACCCAGGACGTAGACGCGCAGGCGTTCGGCCACTTCTTGCATACTGCGCCCGCCCGAACGGCGGGTCAGTTGCCGGATGCGACGCTTGAACGCCTTGAGCGGCACCACCCGGAGCCACCCAGAGGCTGAAGCTGAGGAACTTGCGGCCAAGCACGCTGGAAACCGAGCTCTTGTCCTCGTTGATCTTCCCGGGCGCACAATGAAGAAGCCCCGGATTTCCATCCGGGGCTTCTGTTGGCGATGCGATGAACGCGCAGACGGGGAAGCCGCCTAGAGCTTGCCCGATCGCTGCTGGATCATCATGAACGTGTCAAACGTATATTCCGAGAGCTGCATCCAGAGGTAAGCATCACGCTTGAATGCGGTCTGGTCGTCATAGATCTTCTTGAAAGATGGATTTGAAGCCGAGAGCTCGCCATAGAGACCGGTTGAAGCCTGGAACGCGGCTTCAAGAATTTCCTGGCTGAAGGGACGCAGCGTCGCACCTTCGGCGACGAGCTGCTTTAGCGCTGAAGGGTTCTTCATATCGTATTTCGCCATCATCCTGGTATTGGAATAGGTGCAGGCGTCGGCGAGGATCGTCTGGTAGTGCTTTGGCAGACTGTTCCACTTTTCGAGATTGAAGAAAGCGTGGATCGCCGGACCGCCTTCCCAGAAGCCCGGATAGTAGTAGTACTTGGCGACTTTGTGCAGGCCGAGCTTCAAGTCGTCATAGGGACCGACCCACTCCGACGCGTCGATCGTGCCCTTTTCGAGCGCCGGATAGATATCACCGCCGGCAATCTGCTGCGGGATGACACCGAGCTTTTCCATGACGCGCCCGGCAAGACCGGCGATACGCATCTTGACGCCCTTGAGGTCATCCAGCGTATTGATTTCCTTGCGGAACCAGCCACCCATCTGGACGCCGGTATTGCCGGCCGGAAGACCGAACATGCCCTGGGTGGCATAAAATTCGTTCATCAGGTTGATGCCATTGCCCTCGAAGAACCAGGCGTTGGTGAGACGGGCGTTGAGGCCGAAGGGAATGGCCGTGCCGATTGCATAGGTCGGATCCTTGCCGACGAAATAGTACGAGCAGGTGTGGCAGCATTCAACGGTACCCGAGCTCACGGCGTCGGCCGCCTGCAGGCCGGGCACGATTTCACCGGCTGCAAAAGGCTGGATCTTGAAGGCACCGTTGGTCGCGTCGGCGACTTGATTGGCGATATCTTCCGCACCGCCAAAGATCGTGTCCAGGCTCTTCGGGAACGAAGAAGTCATGCGCCACGAAATTTTCGGATTCTCCTGCGCGATCGCCGGCGCGGCGAGTGCGCTTGCCGCAACGGCACCTGCCCCAGCAGTTCCAGCCTTCTTAATAAACGAACGACGATCCATCAAAAACCTCCCGTACAGATGGCATGCGCGGACAATTTCATCCCTGCCCGCAGCAATGGAGGCGAGCTAAGCATGCGGCCGCGTGTGTTTCAAGCTTTAGTCGATCAGACTTTGGCATCACGGCAGCAATTTGGCGAATGACGTGTTTCCATCGAAAATCAGCAGTTTAGCAAGGTCTCTATGCTTTGAATGGCGCAGATCGCCGCAATTTGGCCTGCCATTGCGCCGAGAAGTTGACTTTGAGGCCGATCTCGGTTTTCACAATAGAAGAATCGAGAGCTTTCCGGACCAAAAATGATGAAGCCGATCGTCGCCGTTCCTGCCGATACCCGCACCCTCGATGGCGCCGACTGGCATGCCGTCCAGCATCAATATGTACGCGCGGCGCTGAACGCTGCGGGCGTGATGGCCTTCATCATTCCTGCGTTCGAGAAAGGTTATGACACTGACGCAATCCTTGACCGAGTGGATGGACTGCTGGTTTCGGGCTCCGCGAGCAACGTCCACCCATCGCTCTACGCTGCCGAGGCCCGCGAGAGCGATGGCCCCTTCGACCCCGCGCGTGATGCAACGGCCCTACCCCTCATCCGCCGTGCAATCGATCGAGCCATCCCGCTGCTGGCGATCTGCCGCGGCATACAGGAGCTGAACGTCGCGCTCGGCGGTTCCCTTGCCAGTGAAATCCACGAGCAGGAGGGCATCTGGGACCACAGAAAGCCAGCCGATGTCGATCGCGACGGAATGTATGCTATCCGCCAGAGCGTTTTCGTCAAGGAAGGCTCCTGCATCGCCCGCATCATCGGTCCGGGCGAAGTCCTCGTGAACTCGCTGCACCGTCAGGCAATCGCCAAGACGGCGCCTCGCCTACAGGTGGAGGCGATCGCCGAAGACGGGACGATCGAAGCCGTTTCCGTCATCGACGCCAAAGCTTTTGCCGTCGGCGTGCAGTGGCATCCGGAATACTGGGCCGAAACCGACAAGCCCTCGAACCAGATCTTTGCGGCATTCGGGGACGCGGCAAGGGAATATGCGGCGAATAAGAATGTCTCCATGAAGGTTAAGGCTTAGGCGCTCCGGTTGCACGGCAGAACGACAGGTATCGACAGTGGCTCACGGCGGGCAGATCAATATACGGCTCCTCGGCCCCGAGGATATTGAGGCTTTTCGGCAAATCCGCTTGGAGGCGCTGCAGACCGAGCCCGCGGCCTATGCGAGCACCGCCGCCGATTGGGAGAGCCTAACAAACGAAGAATGGCGTCACCGCCTCACGAACAATGCAGTGTTTGTGGCATTCCACCGAGAAAAACCAGTTGGCATGATGGGCCTGATGCGGCAGCAATCGAGCAAGATGGCCCATCGTGCCACGATTATTATGGTTTATGTGCATAAGAGCTTTCGCGGTTTGGGCGCCGCTTCGGCGCTACTGCAACGACTGACCGGGCACGCTCGAGCGGTCGGCATCAGACAGCTGGAGCTGGCCGTAAGCGCGCAGAACCCGCCCGCAATCCGCTTCTACGAGCGCGAGGGCTTCAGCCAAGTCGGGCGAATTCCGGGCGGAATTATTCACGACGGCGAAGAAATCGATGATGTCGTTATGGCGCGGCGCATCGTTGACTGAGCACTTACCTTGCCGAAGGCGTCTCCGGCACCGCGGTTAGCGGCCTGCCCTTCTCAAACCATTCGATCAGATTGGCGGCAACAAGATCGGCCATCGCGTTGCGCGTCGGGATCGAGGCGGAGGCGACGTGCGGCAGCAGCACCGCATTCGGCAAGCTGAAGAGTTCCGCCGGGACCACCGGCTCGCCGTAGAAGACATCAAGGCCCGCAGCGCCGAGTGCGCCGCTCTTCAGCGCCCAAACGAGCGCTGCTTCATCCACCGTCCAGCCTCGGCCGACATTGATCAGAATGCCATCGGGGCCGAGTGCGGAAAGGATCTCCGCATCGATCGTCTTGTGGGTGTGAGGCGTCTTCGGAACGATCGCAATCAACGTATCGACAGCGTCGGCGAGACCTTTCAGCGTCGGGTGATAATCATAGGCGATATCTGGATGGTTCGTGCGTGTGTGATAGCTGATTTTCACCTTGAACGGTTCGAGGCGCTTGGCGATCTCTTGGCCGATGCGCCCGAGGCCGTAGAGACCAACATGCCTTCCTTTTAAGGAAAAGCGCGATAATGGATAGGCCGAACCCGGCGTCCAGTGGCCCTCACGCAGCCAGTTCGCCGCCCGCGGCAGCTCGCGGACGGTGTTGAGCAGCAGGCCGATCGCCGTATCGGCGACCTCGTCGTTCAATACATCCGGTGTGTTGGTGACGACCACTCCTTTTTCCGCAGCATGCCTGACGTCCACGGCGTCATAGCCGACGCCGAAGCTCGCGATCACCTCAAGGCTCGGCAGCTGATCCATCCAACTGCCGGGAAACGCGCCGCTGACGGCCGCGCCGCGAATGCGGTTTGCGGTTTCAGCGTCGAGTTCCAACGTCTCGCTTTTTTCGACCGCGACAACTTCGAAACGGTCCTTCAAGGTCGCAAGAACACGCTCGTGTATCTTCCCTGGAACGAGAATGGCGATGCGGGACATGGCTTTTCCTCTTGTCTTACTGGCGGGGTCTGTAAGGGCTTGTCGACTGGCGGATGCGCATCTCGGGTTTGATCAGGTGGATGCCGTCCGGCTCGTGACTGCCGGCCAAGCGATCGAGAAGCGCCCGGGCGGCAAGACGGCCGACTTCAGCCTGCCCATTCCAGACCGTCGTCAGCGCCGGTGTCGAGAGCGAGGCTTCCTCGAGATCGTCATAGCCGGTAACCGAGATGTCCTTGCCTGGCACAAGACCGGCACGGGCAATGCCGTTCATGAGCCCGATGGCAACGAGATCGTTCCAGCAGACGGCCGCCGACGGCTTTTGCGGCAGCGACAGGAAATGCACAGCCGCCTCGAACCCGCCCTGCATCGAGCGCGGACCGGGAATGCGCAGGTTGGGATCGACTTCGATCTCCGCCTTGCGCAGCGCATTGACATAGCCCTGATAGCGGTCGCGGCCGGTCGAGGTCTGATCCGTTCCCCCGATCATGGCGATTGAGCGGTGGCCGAGCCCGATCAGGTGATTGGTGGCAAGCGAAATGCCGTAGCTGTCGTCACCGCGATAGGTCGGCAGGTCCATCCCCTCCATCGAACGCGCGACAAGGATCGCCGGCATGCCGTTGGCCTCGGCAAGCTGCATGTCCTCCGGCGGTGTGCCAATTGCGGGCGACATGATGACGCCATCGCCGCCGAGCTGCAGCAGCGTCTCGATGAAAGTGCGCTGCTTCTCGACCGAATCGTAGTGGTTGGACAGGATGAAGGTATGACGGCTGCGATCGAGCTCGCTCTCGATCGCTTTTAGGATTTCCCCGTAGAACGGGTTCATGATGTCGTGCACGACGACGCCGACGATGCCCGAGCGAGACGTACGCAGGCTTGCGGCCCGGCGGTTGTAGATATAGCCGAGCGCGCGCGCCTGTTCCTTGATTTTTTCCCGCGTATTGCCCGCAACGAGCGGGCTGTCGCGTAAGGCTAGCGATACCGTTGCCGTTGAAATGCCGAGTGTTTCGGCAATTGTCGAAAGTTTGATCTTTTGAGCCACGCATCCTCCCCAGGCAACGCGCGAGATGGTGGAGCGCATCGCGGAACCGGAAAAAGAGCGCCCCCTTAAAATGTTTAATTAAAAGATTAAATGCGGAGAGGCAAACCGAATTTTACTCGACCGTCAAATTTCGTCGGGTTCTTCGAACGGCACTGCTTCTGCCTGGAGATTGTTGTCGATCGCCTTTAGAAGGCGCACGAGGTTGCGGATTTCTTTCTCCGAAAAATCAAGCGTAGCCGTCCGATCGCAGGCCGACGCCGCCATCTCGATGGCCTTCACGCTGCCGCGCCCGAGTTCGGTGAGGTAGACCTTCGTCAGTCGCGCATCTTCCGCATCCGGCTTGCGCTCCAGGAAGCCCTGGGCTTCCATGCGGCCGATGGTGCGAGTCATCGTCGGCGCCTTGACTCCGAGTTTCTGAGCAAGGCCGCCTGCCGTCATCCCGTCGGTTTCGGCAAGCGAAAGAATGACGCCGTCCTGGCCGGCGTAAAGGCCGCTTTCAAGCAGACTACGGGAGAGGACCGTGCGCATCGACCGCGCAGCCTGCGTCAAAGCCGGCGAAAGATCTGCAAGCGTATATGCGGTCTGGTCCTTTTTCTTGGACTTGTTTTTCTTGCCGTCTTTGTGCTTCTTCCCCATCGCCATCCCTTTGATCTTTAAGCCGTGACAACGCTGCGTTATGACATTGCGCAGGTTCACGTCATAAACAAGGGGCATTGAAACCGGATGACAGCGCCTGCCCGGAACTTCGCAGACAACGATGCCGCACTTTCGGCCGAAGATCGCCGGAACTGGATCGCGGTTCTGCCGCTCGGCGCGCATGAGCAGCACGGCCCGCACCTTCCTTTCGAAACCGATACGCTGATTGCCGAAGGCATCGTCGAAAGGCTAAAGGCCGCCCTCCCGTCAACATTGCCGGTCACTTTCCTGCCCACAGAACCGGTCGGCTACTCGATCGAACACATGGATGTCGTAGGTACGAGGACGCTGACGTACAGCGAAGCGATCAACCGCTGGCTCGCAATTGCTGGAATGCTGCGCGATCTCGGCTGCCGCAAACTGGTGATGTTGAACGCCCACGGCGGAAATTCACCCTTGATGACAATCGTCGCAACCGAAGCGCGGGTGAAGTTCAACATGCTGGCCGTTGCGACCAGCTGGACCCGTTTCGGCGTGCCGGAAGAGGTGATTTCAGCTGAAAGCAAGGCGATCGACATCCACGGCGGCGATATCGAAACCTCGGTCATGCTGGCACTGCATCCCGGTAGTGTCGCCATGTCCAAGGTTGAGAACTTCGCTTCAAGGCAGCTGGAATTTGCCAGGCGCTTCAAGCATCTACGGGCCTACGGGCCGCACGCCTTCGGCTGGAAGATGCTCGATCTGAACGTCAAAGGCGCGGCCGGAAACGCCGCTGCCGCAACGGTCGAGAAAGGCGAAGCGCTGGTCGGCTATGCGGTTAAGGGGCTGATAGAACTTCTGCAGGATGTGGACGCGTTTGACACATCCGAGCTCAAATAGAGCGATCCGAAAACAATGTGATCTTATAACATTATAAAACCTTTGAACTGACGCGTCCAAATCCTTATATGGAACCGTCCGTTTAAAGCCCCCTTGGCGGCAAGCCCATTCTTCGAGGTTCTCATGACCGACGCAATTTCGATTCAGCACAAGCCCATCCCCGTCACCGTGCTCACCGGCTATCTCGGCGCCGGCAAGACGACGCTGCTTAACCGCATCCTGTCCGAAAACCACGGCAAGAAATACGCGGTCATCGTCAACGAATTCGGCGAGATCGGCATCGACAACGACCTGATTGTCGAGTCGGACGAGGAAATCTACGAGATGAACAACGGCTGCGTCTGCTGTACTGTGCGCGGCGACCTGATCCGCGTCGTCGAGGGCCTGATGCGTCGCCCCGGACGCTTCGACGGCATCATCGTCGAGACGACCGGACTTGCCGATCCGGTGCCGGTCGCCCAGACCTTCTTCATGGATGACGACGTGCGAGCCAAGACGGAACTCGACGCCGTCGTCGCCCTTGTCGATGCCAAGCACCTGCCGCTGCGCCTGAAGGACAGTCGCGAGGCCGAAGACCAGATTGCCTTTGCCGACGTCATCCTCATCAACAAGACTGATCTCGTCTCGCCGGAAGAACTGGCGCAGATCGAGGATATCGTCCGGGCCATCAACCCGTCGGCTCGCGTCTACAAGACGAGCCGCTCCGGCGTCGATCTCGCCCGCGTGCTCGATCAGGGCGCTTTCAACCTTGAACGCGCGCTGGAAAACGACCCGCACTTCCTGGAGCAGGATCACGACGATCACGTCTGTGGCCCGGATTGCGATCACGACCACCATCACCATGGTCATGATCATGATCACCACCACCATGATCATGACCATGGCCATCATCACCACGGTGCGGTGTCGCCGATCCACGACGTGACGGTGCAATCGGTGTCGCTCCGCGGCGGCGAGATGAACCCCGAGCGCTTCTTCCCCTGGATCCAGAAAATCACCCAGACGCAGGGTCCGAACATCCTGCGCCTTAAAGGCATCATTGCCTTCAAGGACGATGCCGAGCGTTATGTCGTCCAGGGCGTGCACATGATCGTCGAGGGCGACCACCAGCGTCCCTGGAAGGATGGCGAGAAGCATGAAACGCGGCTCGTCTTCATCGGCCGCGAACTCGACCGCGAAAAGCTCGAAGCCTCCTTCAAGGCATGCGAGGCCGCGGCCTGATGCCAACAGTCGCCCCGCTTGATCTCGACGGCCACATTCTGGCCGTCGAATTTTTAGGTGATGTCCCCTTCTTCGCGAATGCCACCGGCACGCTTCACCGGCTGGATGGCGGCGAGAAGGTTTGCGAAGCCCATCAGGGCATGCTCACCTGCATCCGCGATCCCTATAGCGAAAGCCTGATTTCCGGCGGCGAAGATGGCAAGGTGTTGCGCATTGCGGCCGACGCCGGCGTCAGCGAGATCGCTAACGTGCCGCGCAAATGGATTTCGCAGGTGGCGGCCGGCCCGCAAGGTGCCGTCGCCTATGCCTATGGAAAGAGCGCCTTCGTTCGTCTTTCGAATGGTGACATCAAGGAATTCACCGAGGAGCGGACGGTCGAAGGCCTTGCCTTTGCACCGAAAGGCATGCGCATCGCTGCAGCGCGCTACAACGGAGTATCGCTGCACTGGGTTGGCATGAACGCAAAGCCGGTCGATCTGGAATGGAAGGGCGCGCATACGGGTGTCACATTCTCGCCCGACGGCAATTTCCTCGTGACCGCCATGCAGGAAAACGCCCTGCACGGATGGAAGCTTGACGCCAAGCCGGGGGCTGAGGCGCGTCACATGCGCATGACCGGTTATCCGGCCAAGGTGAAGTCGCTTTCCTGGTCCGCCAAGGGCAAGTGGCTCGCCTCATCTGGCGCGCCAGCAGCGATCGTCTGGCCCTTCCAGGGCAAGGACGGCCCGATGGGCAAGGCGCCGCTGGAGCTCGGCACGCGCGCCAACATCATGGCGACCGCGGTCAAATTCCATCCGGCTGAGGACATCCTTGCAATCGGTTTCATCGACGGCATGATCCTTGCCGTGCGGATTGCAGACAGTAAAGAGGCGCTGATCCGCCGCCCCGGCAAGGGCGCTATCACCGCGATGAGCTGGAGCAAGAACGGCAAGCTGCTGGCCTTCGCCTCGGAAGCAGGCGACTGCGGCGTCGTCGATATCTCTGCCTGACCGCTCAAACTCTTCCGATGGGGATGGCTGAGTGCCTTCGCCATCCCTTCCGGTCAGGATGTCCGGGCATTTTCGACAATCTCGCCCAGCACGCCGTGCAAGGCATCGCGGTAGCCGTTGCGGGCCGATGGTCCGCTTTCCTGCGAGGTCATTACCACGGTCAGATTGAGCGACGGCACGATGTAGAGCATCTGCCCACCGTAGCCCCAGGCGAAATGCACGTCCTCGCCGCCGAGATTGCGCTCAAACCATCCGTAGCCATAGGCATCGCCCGAGAAGCGCGAGTTGGTGCGCGGCTGCCAGGACGCGGCAATCCACTCGGCTGGAACGACTTGTCGCCCCTCCCGCGTCTTGCCGCCGTTGCGATAGAGCTCGCCAAAAGCAAGCAACGAGCGGGCGCTCATGGCCATCTGGTTTCCGCCGAGATAGATGCCCTGTGGGTCGCGCTCCCAGGCGCCGATCCGAAAGCCTTCGACTGGCCTGAGCCATTCCCTTGCCAGGGCAAGGGTTGTCTTGCCGCTCGCCTTCGTCAGGATTGCAGACAGGAGATGTGTCGAGGCGGTCGAGTACAGCATTCGGCCCCCGGGCTCATCGTCGAAGGGTTGCGAGAGTGCAAAACGCACCCAGTTTCGGCTTGCAACCCAGCGTCCGTAGTTCGGTCCCGACATACGGCCCAACCCCGCCTGCATGGACAGCAGGTTTCCGATGGTGACCTCGTTCAGCCGCGGATCGGGTGATTGCGGCAGATCCGCCTTCAGGATCGGGGCAATCTTCTGGTCCGGTCCTTCGAGCACACCCTTGCTGATGGCGATGCCGACAAGGGCGGAGATGATCGCTTTCGAAGCGGACTTGATATTGGTCGATTCTGACGCGGTATGTCCGCGATAGCCGCGCTCGGCAACAATCTTTCCGTCCCGGGAAATGATGATGGTTTTCAGCGATTTCAGTTCCTCGCGGGAAGCGAAGTTGTCGAGCAGCGACGCAAGGCGATCGTTTTCCTGCTGGGCTGAGACCGGCGCAGCGGAAAGGAAAAGGGCAAACCATATGAGGAAGGCTCTGGTCATCGCCATGAGCTAGCGCAATCCCAAGCAGAATTCATCCGTCCGAAGTGCCGATTCACGCGGACGTGAAAGTTTATGATCCGGCTTGTCCTATCGACCGGGCGCCCAACATACTGGCCGGACCAGCTCAACACACGGCAGGAGCGTAGAAACGATGGCACGCGTAATCGTGATCGGAGCAACTGGCCATGTCGGCACATATCTCGTCCCGCGTCTTGTCGAGGCGGGGCATGACGTCGTTGCAATCAGCCGCGGCAAAGCGGACCCCTATCGTCCCCACGCAACATGGCAGAGCGTCGAACGGCAAAAGATGGATCGGGCGCAGATGGAGGAGGAAGGCAGCTTCGGCCCCGCCGTCCGCGCACTGAGGCCCGATATCGTCATCGACATGATCTGCTTCACGTTGGAGAGCGCACGCCACCTGGCGGGAGTACTGGATGGCCATGTCGGTCATTTCCTGCACACCGGCACCATCTGGACGCACGGCCATTCCATTTCGGTTCCAACGCGCGAGGATGCCCCGAAAACGCCTTTTGGAGACTATGGCGAGCAGAAGAAGGCAATCGAGGACTATCTTCTAGGCGAGGCACGACGGAGGGCCTTTCCCGCAACCCTCATCCATCCCGGCCATATCGTTGGACCGGGCTGGCCTCCACTCAACCCCGCCGGACATTTCAACATTTCCGTCTTTTCGACGATTGCGCGCGGCGAGACGCTGAGATTGCCGAATCTCGGTTTGGAGACCGTTCATCATGTTCACGCTGACGATGTCGCAGGTATGTTCATGGCAGCGATCAGCAATTGGCGGGCGTCAACCGGAGAAAGCTTCCACGCGGTTTCCGACCAGGCACTGACGTTGAGAGGATATGCCGAAGCGATGTTTCGCTGGTTCGGTCATGAGCCGAAGCTTGAGTTTTTCCCCTATGACGAATGGTCGAAAATGGAAAGCGCCGAGGACGCAAGGGCGACGTGGGAGCACATCGCCCGGAGCCCGAATTGCTCAATGGAGAAGGCAAGGCGTCTGCTGGGGTTCACGCCGCGCCACAGCTCCCTCCAGGCTGTGCAGGAGTCGGCCCAGTGGCTTGTCGCGCAAGGACGCATAAGGGCTTAATAGAAAAAACCCCTCCCGTTTCAGGGAGAGGCTTGACCCGTCAGGCAGCCTTCCGGAGCGGCGCCTTGGCCAGCATGCGCCCCGATGGAACAATCATGCCGGCTGCGCCGTCAAGCCAGCCTTCCGTCAACTCCAGCGCCAGGAAGCGCGAGCGTTCGAACGGGCCGGGCATGACGAGATGGCAAGCCTTCTCGGCAAAGAAGCCGAAGCGCTCGTAATAGGCGGCATCTCCGACGAGCAGGATCGCGCCATGTCCGCGGTTCTTGGCCTCGAGAATGGCCGCACGCATCACCGCCGAACCGACACCCTTGCCCTCAAAGGTCGGATCGACGGCCAAAGGGCCGAGCAGCAAGGCATTGATCGACGTACCGTCGGCGTTGACGCCAGCTTCGATGTTCCAGAGGCGGACGGTGCCGATGACATGGCCGTCGCGGTCACGCGCGACAAGTGCCAAGCCTTCTGCCGGGATGCGGCCGCGCCGGATCTTCTCCGACGACTTCTTGCGGCGGTTCGGACCCATGGCGCGATCGAGCAGGTTCTCGCGCGGTACGACATCCGACGGATTCTCGGAATCGATGGTGAAGATGGAGGGCGCAAAGAATGCGCGGACAGAATCAAGAACAGCGGCCATCTTGGCCTCCCGAACTCAAAACCGTTTCAGACGGTGTCGAAAGGAAATTGTGAAGGTGCCGCCCCGATTGGCTACGGGGCCGGCTGGATCAGATGACGTAGGCCTTCAGCGGCTCAAAGCCATTAAAAGCAACCGCCGAATAGGTTGTGGTATAGGCACCGGTGCCTTCGATTAGAACCTCGTCACCGATGGTGAGGCTCACCGGCAGCGGGTAGAGGTTCTTTTCGTAGAGCACGTCGGCCGAATCGCAGGTCGGGCCGGCGATGACGCAGGGCTCCATCTTGTCGCCGTCGCGTTCGGTGCGGATCGGGTAGCGGATGGCCTCATCCATCGTTTCGGCGAGACCGCCGAACTTGCCGATGTCGAGGAATACCCAGCGCGCCGTGTCGTTGTCCGACTTCTTCGAGACAAGCACCACTTCAGCCTTGATGACGCCGGCATTGCCGACCATACCGCGGCCCGGCTCGATGATCGTCTTCGGGATCTGGTTGCCGAAGTGATCGCGCAGGCTCTGGTAGATCGAACGGCCATAAGCCTCGGCCGACGGAACGTCACGAAGGTATTTCGTCGGGAAGCCGCCACCCATGTTGACCATCTGCAGATGGATGCCCTGCTTGGCAAGCTGCACGAAAACGCGCTTGGCATCGGCAAGAGCCGAATCCCAAGCATCGACCTTGGTCATCTGCGAACCGACATGGAACGAGACGCCATAGGATTCGAGCCCGAGCTGATGGGCATAGACAAGAACATCGACAGCCATCTGCGGGACGCAGCCAAACTTGCGCGACAGCGGCCATTCGGCGCCTTCGCCATCCGTAAGCACGCGGCAGAACACGCGGGCGCCGGGAGCGGCGCGCGAGATCTTCTCGACTTCCTCGTGGCTGTCGACCGCAAAGAGGCTGACGCCGAGCGCACAGGCGCGGGCGACGTCGCGCTCCTTCTTGATCGTATTGCCGTAGGAGATGCGGGCAGCGGTCGCACCGGCATCCAGGGCCATTTCGATTTCAGCGACAGACGCGCAATCGAAATTGGAGCCGAGGGAAGCCAGCAGCTTCAGCACTTCCGGAGCCGGGTTTGCCTTGACAGCATAGTAGATCGCGCTGTCCGGCATCGCATGACGGAAGGCGTTGAAATTGTCGCGCACGACGTCGAGGTCGACCACGAGGCAGGGACCGTCGGGACGTCGGGTTGCGAGAAAGTCGCGGATGCGCTGGGTGGTCATATCGATTCCCTCTTCCAATTCCAGAGCTCCGGCAAAAACCGGAGGACAAAGGGCATACGAATGCTCGCATTGGAACCAGCCGGTGGAGACCCCGGAACCATAGCAAGCGCTCGATGCGCAAATTTTGAACCAACGCCACGACAGCGGCATAGTTCGGCTTTGTCTGCCATGGATTGGAGGGAAAATCCCAACCGCACTTCCGGCAATGAAGGTGTGCCTCTTCAGTAACCCCGGCTGATGGAAAGCCGGAAGACACCAGAAAGGCCCGCACCGTCGTTGCTTAGGCGTCCTCGCATTTCCCGGTTGGCCGGAATAGCGACTGGAGGGGTTAGTTCCAGGTACCTTACCGATGACCTCACCTAATCGAGGGTCGGCGGACACCCATGGGCACGTGCGACTTTGGGCTGAGGACGAGATAAGAATATTCGCAGTCATAATCAAGAATTTTTTTGCCCCTCGCTAAAAAAATAAATTGAACAGCCGCGCTCAATTTGTTCAATCTTTCGCACCAACGGGAGATGGCCATGGACACACTGACGCGCATACGCGCCTTCATCGATGTCGTTGAAGCGGAAGGTTTTTCCGCCGCAGCGCGGCGCACCGGCCGCTCCAAGGCGCTGCTTTCCAAATATGTGCGCGAGCTGGAAGACGAGTTGGGTGCCCTGCTGCTCAATCGCACCACCCGGCAGTTTTCGATGACCGAGGCTGGGCATACTTATTACCGCACCGCCTCCGACATCCTGAAGGAGATCGACAACCTCGCCGATCTGGTCCGCGAGAACAACGCGCAGCTCAAAGGCCGGCTGAAGATCTCGGTGCCGCGCACCTTTGTCGATGCCGACGTCGGTCAGTCGTTGATCGATTTTGCCAAGGAGAACCCGGACCTGCAGCTGGAAATCGCCGCAGACGACCGGTTCGTCGATCTGATCGAAGAAGGTTTCGACCTGGCGATCCGCGTCACGAAGCTAGAAGATTCGGGAATGATCGCGCGAAAGATCTCGGATTTCCGCGTCCACGTCTGCGCCACGCCGGAGTTTCTCGAGCGCTATCCGAACCTCGAACATCCGACGGACATTTCCAACGTTCCCTTCATCGTGGATACGAACTCGCGCACGCAGGCAAGCGTCCGTTTCTACAATCCGGACAGCACGTCCTTCGCCGTCGCGGTTTCCGGACCGATCGAGGTGAACAGCCCGCATGCGACGTTGCGCGCAGCTCTTTCCGGCATCGGCATTGCGGTCATCCCGGACTTCATCGCTCGCAAGCCGATCGAGGACGGCCGGCTCGTGACGCTATTCAACGACTATATACCGACCGATCGCGGGATTTATGCCGTTTATCCGCATCGGCGCTACTTGCCGGCAAAGGTCCGCATCTTCGTGGATTACCTCCATGCTTGGTTCAAGAAGCAGGCTTGAAGCCGGCCTGATTCACTTTGCCACCTTGAGGCCGGTCCCAATTCCGTCCCATTCTCCGGCAAGAAGACACCAACCGATTTGGGCAGAGCGGTAACCCGACACATGAAAAAATCCACTTACCTGATGGCGGCGCTGATCTTGCTTGCGCCGGCCGCGGCCATGGCACACCCGCATATTTTCGTGGAAGCGCGGCTCGAAGTCGTGGCAGCGCCCGACGGGAGCGTTCAGGAGTTGCGAAACGTCTGGCGTTTCGACGAGGTGTTCTCCTCCTCCGTCGTCATGGATTTCGACAAGAACACCGATCTGAAGCTGGAGCCGAACGAGCTCGCCGAAGTCGGCAAGACTGTCCGCGAGTCGCTCTCGGACTACGACTACTACATGAATCTGACGATCGACGGAAAGAACGTGACCGTGCAGAAGCCGGACATCATTCACGTCGACTACAAGGAAGGCCAGCTTCTAATGTTCTTCGCGGTAAAGCCCTCGGAGAAGATGCCGCTGAAGGGCAAACTCACCTTCGGCGTCTACGACCCCACGCTCTACACCTCGATCGACTTCCCGACGGACAAGGAGCTGGGAACAGTCGGCGACGGCTTCAAGAACTGCAAGAATGATGTGCTGCGGCCGGACGCCGATCAGGTGATTTCTCAAAACAAGCAGTCGCTGACCGATGCCTTCTTCAACGATCCGACCGGCACGGACATGTCCAAGCTCTTTGCCACCCGGCTGGAGGTTTCATGCTGAAACGGAACGCTTTGCTGTTCCTTCCAACGGTCGCATTCGCGCTGCTTGCGCTGATGAATGTGGCGCATGCGCAATCGCCGCTCGGGATTGGAACTGCGGAGCCGAGTTTCCAGCCGACAGGCGGACCGCTGGCGCCGCTGCTTGCCTACATCAATTACGAACAGCAGGCCTTCTACCGCGCGCTGACGGACGCCTTGAAGGCAATGCGTGAAGACCCGTGGCAGCTGGCCTCGCTGATCGGCCTTTCCTTCGCCTATGGCGTCTTCCATGCGGCCGGTCCTGGGCATGGCAAGGCGGTGATCTCCTCCTATATGATCGCCAACGAAATCGAGCTGAAGCGCGGCGTAGTGATCTCCTTCATCTCAGCCTTCATTCAAGGTGCAGTGGCAGTGGCGCTCGTCGGAGGTGCCTGGCTCATCCTGCGTGGCAGCGGCATAACGCTGACGCAGGCGACGAATGCGATGGAGATCACAAGCTTCGTCATGGTCATCGCCTTCGGTGGCTGGCTGCTCTTTCGCAAATTGCGTTCGATGATCAGCGGCCTGCCAAAGCGTGAAGTCGTGGAGACCTCTGCCGGTCCGGTCAGCATGATGCTCGACTGGAAGGACAATGAAAGCCGCAGGCAAGCTTATGCCTTCGGCGAGAAGCAGGCACGCAAGGCGGGACATAACTTCATCACCGGAATGGCCTGCGAAACCTGCGGCCGCTCTCATGCGCCGGACCCGTCGCTGCTGGGCGGCGACAGTTTCAGTGTCCGGGAAGCCTGGTCTGCGATCGTAGCTGTCGGCCTTCGCCCCTGCTCCGGCGCGCTGCTCGTCATGACCTTTTCGCTGCTGAACGGCCTTTATCTCGGCGGTATTCTTTTTGTGCTCGCCATGTCGCTTGGCACGGCCCTCCCCGTCGCCATCCTCGCGGTCCTTTCCCGCCCCCCCACCGCGCCCGCCGCCCCCCCCCGCGGCCATGGCTCCGCGGGGCCCCTCTCGGATGGCACCCCGTGCGCAACTTGTGGCGCACTCCCGGCGAT
>NZ_JABEPH010000034.1:0-25883 GCF_013004495.1 Rhizobium sp. SEMIA 4085 | reverse complement strand
CCGGCGGCCCTCTTGACCGGGACGGAGCCGGTCATGAAATTCCGGCCGAAGCGCTGCGCCGGACCGTAGTAGGCCTTGCCGTTGCCGAGAACCGGCTGCGCGGGATGATCGGCTGCAAGCTTGGTGCCGACAGCGCGGCTGCCATCTTCCTTCTTCAAGTTGGTCGAAACGCGGACATAGTCATTGCCCTGCTTTTGAAAGACCGTCGCGACACCTGCGATCGACTGGGCCGTGCGATCGACGAGGGCATGGTCCTTGAATTCGGGAATGCCATCTTCCGTCACGGAGAGAAGCTCATCCCCCGTCACGCCGACAGCCGCGTTCGCATCCGCCACACCATAGAGTACCGCCATCGTGCGGCTTGCGCCCCTTGCGTCCGAAACGGCGCTTTCCATCACGTATCGGCCGAGATTGTGGTATGTGACTGCGACAATCGCCGCGGTGCTGATGGCGAGCAGAGCAAGCGTGATCGCAACCACCTGACGCACGATGGACGTCGAAAAGAATCGCGGCATGAAGACCTCCGGTGAGTACAACCAAAGTAAGAATAAGAGAAAAGCGTTAAGGATTTTTCTCGCAAACGGCTTGCCTTCAAAGAAGTTGCCAGTGGCCCTCTGGCAGCTGCTTTCCTTCCTTCCGGATTAGCCGCACCGGGATGGCCAGTTTGCAACCATAGGAAAAGCGGCTCCGCAGACCGAAGCCGCTTTTCGAGTGGCAAGATGGCGCAAAGCTTATGCCGCGCGATAGAACGCTGCGTCGGAGCCTTCGCCGTCGATCTTGAACTGCTGGACGAGACCGAGAAGCGCATCCGCCTGACCGGCAAGTTCGCGGCTCGCGGCTGTCGTCTCCTCCACCATCGCGGCATTCTGCTGGGTCATCTGGTCCATCTGATTGACGGTCGCGTTGACTTCCTGCAGCGCACCCGACTGGTCATGGCTTGCACGGGCGATCATCTCGACATGCTGGCTGATCGTCACGATCTGCGCGCTGATCTTTGCAAGCACGGTACCAGTCTCCTGCACGAACTGCGAGCCTGAGCTGACCTCCGTCGTCGACTTGTTGATCAGGCCCTTAATTTCCTGCGCGGCAGCGGCGGAACGCTGCGCCAGTTCGCGGACTTCCATGGCAACAACTGCAAACCCCTTGCCTGCATCGCCCGCCCGCGCGGCTTCGATGCCGGCGTTCAGCGCCAGGAGGTTGGTCTGGAAGGCTATCTCGTCGATGACGCCGATGATCTGTTCGATCTGGCGCGATGCGTCCTCGATGCGGGTCATCGCGTCGATGGCGTTGCTGACGACGGTTGCCGAATCGTCGGCGCTGCGCTTGGCCTCGCGAACGACCTGGTCGGCATCCTTGGCACGCGCCGCCGAGGAACGGACGGTGACGGTGATCTCATCGACAGCAGCCGCCGTTTCCTCGAGAGACGCGGCCTGATGCTCCGTGCGCCTTGCGAGATCTTCGGCGGACTGAGCCATCTGATTGCCGTTGCCCTGGATCATTTCGACATTGTCGCGGATCTGGCTCATCGTTGCCTGGAGGCGCAGCATCGAGCCGTTGAAATCCTGGCGCAGCTGCTCGAGGCGGCCGATGAACGGTGTTTCGATCGTGGTCGAAATGTCGCCCTGCGCCATACGTTCGAGGCCAGCGGCAAGCTCGTTGACGGCGAACTCGATCTGGCGATCCATCTCGCGCTTTTCGGCGTCGTTGCGCTGGCGCTCCTGTTCGGCGGCTGCGCGCTCTTCTTCGCTTTCTTCCTCGATGCGGATCTTCGAGATCGCATTTTCCTTGAAGATGCCGAGGGCGCGGGCCATGTCGCCGATCTCGTCGGACCGTTTCTCACCGGAAATGCTGGTATCCAGCGCACCGTCGGCAATGCGACGCATGGCGGCAGTGATCTGGCCGATCGGACGCTGCAGCGTCAGCACCAGGGCAAAGCCGCCGACGATCGAGACGAGGATGCCGAGGCCCGTCGTCAGAACGGAGATGCTGTTTGCCTGCGTGCGCTCGGTTCCTGCCGACTGCTTCTGCAGCTCGGCGAAGGTCGTCAGTTGGCCCCAGACGCTATCGAGCTGCTGGCGGGCGGCTGCATAGTCAGTGGTACGCTGGCCGATTGTCGCGACCAGCTTTTCGCCGTCGCTGTCCATGGAAGCCAGTGCGGGCGACATGGCGGCAACGATATCTTCCGCGAAGTCCATGCCTTTGGCGCTCGCAAGCAGCGTGTTCAGATTGGTGCCAAGCGTCGTGATTTCCTGATGCAGGCGAACGCGGTTGTCCGGGTTCGGCTTGGCGGTGAATTCGCCGAGCACCAGCTGCAGCGAATAGATCGAGGTCTCAAGACGGCGAGTGTCTTCGAGAACGGAGTTCGTCTGAGCGATGCGGCCGTCGAGCTCGACGAACGTCGTCGTCGCTTCCCGCATCATCTGCGTAGCCGTCAACTGCGTATAGGTGGACATCTGGCGGAAGCGGGAAACAAGGCGGCCAAGGTTGGCAATCGCTTCATCGGTCGCTGCATCAGGGGCTGCCGCCTGCGTCTTCAGGTCGTTGATCGTCTGGGCAATCGACTGCGTCATGCTCTTCTGGTTTTGCGGCACGGAGATTTCGATGAGGCGCTGCGCCTTGGCGATCTGCGGGATCGCATCGGTGACGACCTTCAGCTTGTCGGCAGGCGCCTGCGCCTTGTTGAAGGCGGTCATGACGGAGGCAAGCGTATCGCCACCCTTCAACAGCCGATCTGCCGCGCGCAGCGTCGCGGTGGCATTGCCTTCGTCGTTGCGGATATTTTCCTGGAGCTGCTGTGCGTCGTAATTGACATTGAAACGGCTGCTGATCAGCGTCTTCTGTGCGTCATCGATCGACTTGCGAAGCGCCAGCTCCTGTTCATGAAGAGACCATAGCTTGCCGACGGTATCCGCAATCCCAGCCGTGCCGTCCGACGCGGCTTGCAGGTTCTCGCGGCCATCATTGTCGCCGATCTGGTTCAGGGTGGCTTTCAGCGTATCCCGCTGCGTCTTGATGTCGGTGTAGAGCTTGTCGCGTGCTTCCTGGTTGGTGATCTGCAGGAAATCGCCCATCGAGCCATACAGATCCTTGAAGCCACTGAGCGACTGGAGCACGCTGTTTGAAATCTCCATGCGGCCCTGCAGCAGGCCGGAGGCATAGAGGCCTGTCAGACCGACGGCGGAAATGGTGATCACAAAAGGCAGGACGAAGATCAGAACCTTGGTCTTGATCTTGAAGCGCGAAAGGATCTTGTCAATAAACATGGCGATACCGGCCTTCCATACACCACTCCTCCCACCGGCCGAAATCGGCGCCGGCCGAGTGCATCGAGCTGATTGTGGGACACTGGGGAACCCGAGGGTCAGGCGGCAATCATTGCCAAATCATCTCCGGCACAAAAGCGGCGATGCCCAAACATTCGCGGTGAATGTGACAGAAGATATCTTAATATTCAGATAAGCTGAACCGTTTGAAATCGCGTCTTCCCGCATCGGCATATCCGCCCAGCAGTGTGCCGCGCAAGGACAAAGCGCAAAAAGTATGACGAAAGGGATGTGTCAGAAGCCCTGAGCGATCAGGAGGGTCACAAGCGCCGCCGTTGCACCGGTCGCGAGCATGAGGAAGCGGGAGATCGCAAGCCTCGTATCAGGCTTTACCTGGGCGATTGCGATGGCGCGGGCGCGTCGAGCGTTCCTGTTCATGCGAAGATCCCCACTTCTTTCAAGACTCAACAATCCATCAAAACGGCTTGCCGGTAAAGCGCAATTTAGGAAGCTCTTTCCTAACGGCCATTGGGACACGATGGCGCAACCTTCTTAACAGGTCTTGAATCTCCTGCTCCAGATTCCTGCCTACAAGGATTCACCTGCGGCAAAACCCGAGGCCCAGGCCCACTGGAAATTATAGCCGCCGAGCCATCCCGTCACATCGACGCATTCGCCGATGAAATAGAGGCCGGGTACGCTTTTCGCCTGCATCGTGCGGGAGTCGAGCCCAGCGGTATCTACGCCTCCAAGCGTCACTTCTGCGGTGCGATAGCCTTCCGAGCCGGACGGCTTGATCTTCCAGTTCTGCACCGCATCGCAGAGACGGATCAGCCCCTTGTCCGAGAGATCGGCCATGTTGCCGGAAATGGCTTGGCGTTCCGTCAGATATTGCGCCAGCCGCTTCGGCAGGATTTCACCGAGCGCCGTCTGGGCCGACTGGCGGCCGTTCGCCTGCTTGGCTTTTTTCAGATGCAGCAGAAGGTCGACATCCGGCTCGATATCGATGGCGATCTCATCCCCTTCCCGCCAATAGGAGGATATCTGCAGGATTGCCGGGCCGCTGAGGCCGCGGTGGGTAAAGAGCAGGGCCTCGCGAAAGCCGGTTTTTCCATGCCTGATTTCGGACGGCGCCGAGATCCCCGAAAGCGGCGCAATGCTTTCCAGCAGGACGGGATCGAGCGTCAGCGGCACGAGACCCGGGCGCGTTTCGACGAGCGCGAGACCGAACAGTTCGGCGATGCGGTAAGCAAATCCCGTCGCACCCATCTTCGGTATCGACTTGCCGCCGGTCGCCACGACGAGCGAGGCGCACTCGTATTCGCCGTCGGACGTCCTGACGCGAAAGCCGTCGCTGTCTTTTTCAACGGTGAGCATTTCGGTCTGCAACCGCAGTTGCACGCCTGCCGCCCGCATCTCGTCGAGCAGCATCCGGATGATGTCCTTGGCACTGTTGTCGCAGAAGAGCTGGCCGAGCGACTTTTCGTGCCAGGCAATTCCGTGCCGGTCGACCATGGCGATGAAATCGGCGGGCGTAAAGCGTGCAAGGGCGGATTTGCAGAAGTGCGGATTGGCGGACAGGAAGGTCTTCGGGCCAGCATGGATATTGGTGAAGTTGCAGCGTCCGCCGCCCGAGATGCGGATTTTCTCCCCCGGCAATTTCGCGTGATCGAGCACGACCACCGAACGGCTGCGCTGCCCGGCGCGAATGGCGCACATCATTCCGGCGGCGCCCGCGCCTATGACGATCACGTCGCTCTTCAGTCTCAAGCCCATTTCCTTTCTGTGAAAGGCGCCTTCTTTTTCTATCAAATGGCGAAAGTCAACGCTGCCGCCCCTCGCCAATTGCCAAACTCCAGTTATGATGACCTTCCGATCAACCGCGACCATGTGTGTCATGTCACCCAAGAAGACGACGCTGAAGCCTGCCAGAAACGTGCCTGCCTCTACGAAAATTCCCCCAGATCCCGGATCTTCGCGCGGTGTGGCAAACTGGAAGGAAGCGGCGCAGTGGCTTCGCGCACGCGGCATCGAGGACATCGAGTGCATCACCCCGGACCTCGCCGGCGTTCCGCGCGGCAAGATGATGCCGACATCGAAATTCACGTCCAATACGTCGCTCGCCCTGCCCTCGGCGATCTATCGCCACACGATCTCCGGCGAATATCCCGAGGAGACCGAGAGCTTCCGCTACGAGCCCCGTGACAGCGACCTCAAGCTGATGCCTGATCTTTCGACGCTTTCCGTCGTTCCCTGGGAGACTGATCCGACGGCGCAGGTGATCTGCGATATCGTCAATTCGGAAGGCGAGGAGGTTCCTTATACACCGCGCAACCTCCTCAAGCGCATCATGGGACTTTACGCCGAACGCGGTTGGAAACCGGTCGTCGCGCCGGAGATCGAATTCTATCTCGTCGCCAACAACGACGACCCGGATTATCCGTTGCGCCCGCCGAAGGGACGCTCGGGCCGCTCGATCCTCGGCGGCCAGGGTTATTCGATCGCCGGCATCAACGAGTTCGACGAACTGATCGACGATATCTATCATTTCTCCGAGAAACAGGGCCTCGAGATCGACACGCTGATCCATGAGGAGGGCCCAGCGCAGCTCGAGATCAATCTGCGCCATGGCGACCCTATCGAGCTTGCCGACCAGGTCTTCATGTTCAAGCGCACCATCCGCGAGGCTGCGCTGAAGCACGATATCTATGCGACGTTCATGGCCAAGCCGATGCAGGGTCAGCCGGGCTCGGCGATGCACATCCATCAGTCGGTCGTCAACATCGGGTCCGGCAAGAACGTCTTTTCCAATTCCGATGGATCGGCTTCGAAGGAGTTCTTCCACTTCATCGGCGGCATGCAGAAATATGTGCCGAGCGCACTTGTGATGCTGGCGCCCTACGTCAATTCCTACCGGCGCCTTGCGCCGGACATGTCCTGCCCAGTCAACAACGCTTGGGGTTACGACAACCGCACCACCGCATTCCGCGTGCCGGTTTCCGACCCGCAGGCACGGCGCGTCGAAAACCGGCTGCCGAGTTCCGATGCCAACCCCTATCTGGCCCTGGCTGCTTCGCTGGCATCGGGCCTTCTCGGCATCATCAAGGAGATCGAGCCGACGGCACCGACCGAGGAGGCAGCCAATGAAGGGTCGATCGACCTTCCGCGCGGCCTGCTCGAAGCCGTGGCACTCTTGGAAGACGAACCGGCATTCGAGGAGGTGTTCGGCAAGGAATTCATCGGCCTTTATGCAGGCGTGAAGCGGGGAGAGTTCGAAACCTTCATGCAGGTGATCAGCCCCTGGGAACGCGAATTCCTGCTGCTCAACGTGTGAGGAGGCCGCCGCATGACGGTGCAAGAAAACTGGCAGAGCCCCATCGCGCCGGGCGTTTCGTGGTACCAGGCGACGGTAGGCGAGCGGCCGACCTATCCGCAGCTTGACGGATCGAAGACATGCGACGTCGCCATCGTGGGCGGCGGCTATACCGGCTTGCAGGCGGCATACAATCTGGCGAAAGCCGGCGTCTCGGTCGTGCTGATCGATGCCTGCCGTTTCGGCGACGGGGCATCCGGCCGCAACGGTGGGCAGCTCGGCACCGGCCAGCGCTGGTGGCCGGAGGAACTGGAGGAGAAGATCGGCTACGAGCGTTCCAAAGCGCTCTTCGATCTTGCGGAGGCTTCCAAGAAACACCTGCTCGATTTTGCGACCGAACATCAGATCGACATCGAATTCATGCCCGGGCAGATGAACGTCTCGCACAAGGAAAGCTACACGCGTTTCTACTACGAAAATGCCGAGATCGCAGCCCTTCGTTACGATTATCCGCATCTGCGGTTCATGGACAAAGAAGAGACGCAGGAACGCCTCGGCTCCAAACGCTACTACTGCGGCGTGCGCGACACCGGCACCGGCCACATTCATCCGCTGAAGCTGCTGATCGGGCTGGCGCGCATTGCGGCCAATGCCGGGGCGCAGATTTTCGAGATGACCAAGGCGACCGCAATCGGCCAGGGCGGCGGCAAGGTGAGGATCGAAACGCCGAAGGGCACACTTGCCGCGTCCCGCGCGCTGATTGCCTGCAATGGCTATATCGGCAATCTGGAGCCGGTGACGGCAAGCCATGTCATGCCGATCCGCTCCTTCATCGGCGCAACCGTGCGGCTCCACGAATATCCTGCCGTGCTTCCCGGCGGGGAAGCCGTCGCCGACTCGCGTTTCGTCGTGCGTTATTTCCGCAAGTCCAAGGATGGACGACTGCTATTCGGCGGGCGGGAAGCCTATACCGCCGACAATCCGCGCGATATCAGCGAACATATCCGCCGCCAGATCGCCGAAATCTATCCGGCACTCAGGGACATCGAGATCACGCACGCCTGGGGCGGCAGCGTCGGCATAACGATGCCGCGCCAGCCCTTCGTGCGCGAAGTGATGCCGGGCGTCACCTCAATCGGCGGATATTCGGGCCATGGAGTGATGCTGTCAAATTACTGCGGCAAACTTTATGCAGAAGCGGTGCTTGGGAAATCAGCCGATCTGGAGCTCCTCAAGGCGCTCGATATTCCGGCATTTCCCGGTGGTGCGGCAATGCGCGCGCCGCTGCTTTTCCTCGCCTTGTCTTGGTTCGCGCTGCGCGACAAGTTTTAAGGGCGATTGCGGGATTTCCTCCCGGGGCAATTCGCTTTAAAACCGGGACCCGACAGATTCATTGCATCGCACACTGGCTTTTTTAAATCGATTAGATTAAAAGGCCGCAACCAGCCTGATTGAGAGAAGAGCTCATGAGCAGCCAGATCATTCCCGTCGAACCCTTTGATTATGTCGTCTTCGGCGGCAGCGGCGATCTTGCCGAGCGCAAGCTCCTTCCCGCCCTTTATCACCGCCAGATCGAGGGCCAGTTCACCGAGCCGACGCGCATTATCGGCGCTTCGCGCAGCCCGCTTTCCGATGACGAATACCGCAAGTTCGCCCAGGATGCCCTCAAGGAGCATCTGAAGAAGGGCGAGTATGACGAGGCCGAAGTCGAGAAATTCTGCAAGCGCCTCTTTTACGTCTCCGTCGACGCGCGTTCTGACGGCGGTTGGGATCAGCTGAAGAAGCTGCTGGACGAGGGCAAGGACCGCGTCCGCGCCTTCTACCTCGCCGTCGCACCCGGCATCTTCGGTGACATCTCGCAGAAGATCGCCGAACATAAGCTGATCACCAAGTCGACGCGCATCGTCGTCGAAAAACCGATCGGCCGCGACCTTTCCTCGGCGCTGTCACTGAACGATACGATCGGCCGTGTCTTCAAGGAAGAGCAGATCTTCCGTATCGACCATTATCTCGGCAAAGAAACGGTGCAGAACCTGATGGCGCTGCGCTTTGCGAACGCCCTGTACGAGCCGCTGTGGAACGCCAATTACATCGATCACGTGCAGATCACGGTTGCCGAAGCCGTCGGCCTCGAAGGCCGCGCCGGCTATTACGACACCGCCGGCGCATTGCGCGACATGGTGCAGAACCACATTTTGCAGCTCCTGTGCCTGACCGCCATGGAAGTACCGTCATCGATGGATTCCGAGGCGGTTCGCGACGAAAAGCTGAAGGTCCTGCGCGCCCTGAAGCCGATCGATGCTTCCAACGTCGAGCAAGTCACCGTGCGCGGCCAGTATCGCGCCGGCGCCTCCAGCAGCGGCCCGGTCAGGGGTTACCTCGAGGAGCTCGAAGGCGGCGTTTCGAACACCGAGACCTTCGTTGCTATCAAGGCCGAGATCAACAATTGGCGCTGGGCGGGTGTTCCGTTCTTCATCCGCACCGGCAAGCGACTTACCGGCCGCATGTCGGAAATCGTCATTACCTTCAAGCCGATCCCGCACGCAATCTTCGACCAGGCGGCCGGCCGCATCAACCAGAACCAGCTCATCATCCGCCTGCAGCCCGACGAAGGCGTCAAGCAGTCGCTGATGATCAAGGATCCCGGCCCGGGCGGCATGCGCCTGCGCAACGTCTCGCTCGACATGAGCTTTGCGTCAGCCTTCAATGTGCGCAATCCGGACGCCTATGAGCGCCTGCTGATGGACGTCATCCGCTCCAACCAGACGCTCTTCATGCGCCGCGACGAAGTTGAAGCCGCTTGGCAGTGGGTCGATCCAATGCTCAAGGGTTGGGAAACAACCGGCCAGCTCGTGCAAGGCTATACCGCCGGCACTTGGGGCCCAAGCCAGGCCATCGCGCTTATCGAGCGTGAAGGCCGCACCTGGCACGACAACATCTAGGATCGCGAGCGATGGCAGCAATCTTGCATGCTTTTACCAATGCAGCGGAACTTGCAAGCGGCCTTGCCGACAAGGTGACGGAGCGGCTTTCTGCAGCGATCACAGCCCGCGCAGCGGCCAGCATCGCCGTTTCCGGCGGCTCGACCCCGAAGGCCTTCTTCCAAGAGCTCTCCGTCCGCGACCTCGACTGGAGCAAGGTGACCGTCACGCTTGTTGACGAGCGCTTCGTTCCCGCGGACAATGAGCGTTCGAACCATCTGCTGGTCGCCAACAATCTGCTGCAGAACAAGGCGAAGGCGGCGCGCTTCCTGCCGCTCTATCAGAAATCAGGCTCTGCCGAAGATGCGGCAAAGCTTGCGACTGCCGAGACGAAAACGATTGGCAACCCGTTCGATGTGGTGATCCTCGGTATGGGCGGCGACGGCCACACGGCATCGTTTTTTCCCGGCGGCAGCAACCTTGCTGCCGCGCTCGATCCGGCGACGCCGCGCGGCATCATCACGATGGAAGCGGAAGGCGCCGGCGAGCCGCGCCTGACCTTCACCTTCTCCAGCCTTCAGGATGCCGGGCTCCTGGTGCTTCACATAGAAGGCGCGGGTAAGAAAGATACGCTGTCGAAAGCGGAAGATGCCGGAGAAGAGGCCGAGATGCCGATCCGGGCCGTTTTGCGCCGGGCGGCTTCCCCGGTCGAAATCTACTGGGCGCCGTAAAACCAAGCCTTCGGGCAGAGCCGCCGAATGTAAAACTTGAGAGCAACCAAGGCAGGATACCTCCCATGTCCGCTAACGCACGCATTTCCGCGATCACATCCCGCATCGTCGAACGATCAAAACCGACGCGTGATCGATATCTGGAACGCCTGCAAGCCGCGACTTCCAACGGCGTGAACCGCTCGATACTCGGCTGCGCCAACCTCGCCCACGGCTTTGCGATCTGTTCCCCCTCCGAAAAGGATGCACTGGCGGGCGACCGCGTGCCCAATCTCGGCATCATTACCGCCTACAACGATATGCTCTCGGCCCATCAGCCGTTCGAGACCTATCCGGCGATCATCCGCGAAGCTGCGGCGGAGGCTGGGGGCATTGCCCAGGTCGCCGGCGGCGTTCCGGCCATGTGCGACGGCGTCACGCAGGGCCAGCCGGGCATGGAGCTGTCGCTCTTTTCCCGCGACCTGATTGCCATGTCTGCCGGCATCGGCCTGTCACACAACATGTTCGATGCGGCGCTCTTCCTCGGCGTCTGCGACAAGATCGTGCCGGGCCTCGTGATCGCGGCCCTCTCCTTCGGGCACCTGCCCTCGATCTTCGTGCCGGCGGGGCCGATGACCAGCGGGCTGCCCAACGACGAGAAGTCTCGTGTCCGCCAACTCTATGCGGAAGGCAAGGTCGGCCGCGCCGAGCTGCTCGAGGCCGAGTCCAAGTCCTATCACGGCCCGGGAACCTGCACCTTCTACGGCACGGCAAACTCCAACCAAATGCTGATGGAGATCATGGGCTTCCATCTGCCCGGCTCTTCCTTTATCAATCCGGGCACGCCGCTGCGCGAAGCGCTGACGCGCGAGGCGGCAAAGCGCGCTCTGGCGATCACTGCACTCGGCAACGAGTTCACGCCCGCCGGCGAAATGATCGACGAGCGCTCCATCGTCAACGGCGTCGTCGGCCTGCATGCAACCGGCGGCTCCACAAATCACACGCTGCATCTCGTCGCCATGGCGCGCGCTGCCGGCATCCAGCTCACCTGGCAGGATATTGCCGAACTCTCCGAGGAAATCCCGCTGCTTGCCCGCGTCTATCCGAACGGACTGGCGGATGTTAACCATTTCCACGCCGCAGGCGGCATGGGCTTCCTCATCAAGGAGCTTTTGAAGAAGGGCATGCTGCACGATGACGTGCGCACAGTGGCCGGCCAGGGTCTCGAAGCCTATACGATCGACGTGCGCCTCGGCGACAACGCCACGGTGGTTCGCGAACCGGCACCGGAAAAGAGCCACGATGGCAAGGTGCTCGCCAGCATCGAAACGCCGTTCCAGTCGAATGGCGGCCTTAAGATGCTGCGCGGCAATCTCGGCAAGGCGGTCATCAAGATATCCGCGGTGAAGCCGGATCGCCATATCATCGAGGCGCCGGCGATCGTCTTCCATAGCCAGCAGGAGCTGCAGGACGCCTTCAAGGAAGGCAAGCTCAACCGCGACTTCGTGGCGGTTGTGCGCTTCCAGGGGCCGAAGGCAAACGGCATGCCGGAGCTGCACAAGCTGACGCCGCCGCTCGGCGTACTGCAGGACCGCGGCTTCCACGTCGCCCTCCTGACGGACGGACGCATGTCCGGCGCGTCAGGCAAGGTTCCGGCTGCGATCCATGTGACGCCGGAAGCTGTCGAGGGCGGGCCTATCGCCCGCATAATGGACGGCGACATCATCCGGCTCGATGCAATTCGCGGCACGCTGGAAGTCCTCCTCGATGCCGCCACCCTGGCAGACCGCGAGCCGGTGACGGCCGATCTTTCGGACAATGAATTCGGCATGGGGCGCGAGCTCTTCGCTCCGTTCCGCCGCTCCGTCGGCGCCTCCGACCACGGCGCCAGCGTCCTCTTCCACTGACGCAAACAACCCGCGAACGGATCGCGGGCTTGTTCAATTCCAGAAATGTCCGATCAGGCGCGAACGTCTAGAACGTAGTCGCGATGCGCCGGATGCGTGCTGTAGACGAAAATCTTGTTCAGTTCCTTCTGCGTCAGCAGGCGCAGGAAGCGGACCTCGATGGTGTTGTTGGCGTTCACCCGCATCAGCATGCAGCCGACCTTGGTGATGCGTGCATCGGGAATATCCAGATAAAACTGCTTCGGCAAAGTGAACTGCGTCAGGATCGCCAGGATCGCGCTGCTCATCGAAATTCGTATGATATCGCAGCGACGGGACGCCATGTGCATGACCCCCTTTTCGGTGTACTCGATCCGCGCAGCGTTCATCGTATCCTCCATTTTGAACCGCTGTTCGCGGTCGTACATGAAGGATTCTTCCCTGTTGAGAAAATGCCCTGGAGGCAATGGATTGGATGCACCCACGACCCTGATTCCCCTTGTAACTATAAGGGGAAAGCTAGCAGCGGATGTTTAACAGAAGGTGATGATCGCTGCGTTTCAGGCGGTCATAAAGAACCGCCCAAAAATAGTCTCCTACCTTCTGTACGTGTGGCCTTCGGCATCGAAAAGATGCAGTTTCGAGCGATCGGCAGCGAACCTCATCTTCTGACCTTTCTTGATGTCGGTGATGCCCGGCAGCTTGACGATGATCGGCTCGCCCGGCACCAGGCCTTCGATGTAAAGAAGCGTGACTTCGCCGAGCGCTTCGACGATCGAGACCTCGCCTTCGAAGATGTAGTCGTCGCCATTGGCGATCTGCAGGTCTTCAGGGCGCACGCCGAAGCTTGCCGTCTTGCCTTTTTCGGAAGCCGCGGTCGGAATGTCGAGCCCGACCGACCTGCCGCCCTTCAGCGTGATCGTCGTGGTGGCACCCGCTTCACTGATGGTAGAGGGGATGATGTTCATGGCCGGAGAGCCGATGAACTTCGCGACGAAGAGGTTGGCCGGACGCTCGTAAAGCTCCAGCGGTGCGCCGACCTGCTCGATGTGGCCGGCCGACAGGACGACGATACGGTCGGCAAGCGTCATCGCCTCGACCTGGTCGTGGGTGACGTAAATCATCGTGGTATCGGCCATCTGCTCATTGAGGCGGGCGATTTCGATACGGGTCGCGACGCGCAATGCTGCGTCGAGGTTCGACAGCGGCTCGTCGAAGAGGAAGACCTTCGGATCACGGCAGATGGCGCGGCCGATCGCAACGCGCTGGCGCTGGCCACCGGAGAGCGCCTTCGGCAGGCGGTCCAGATAATTGGTGAGCTGCAGGCTTTCGGCGGCGGCTCTCACGCGACGATCGATCTCCTGCTTGCTCTCGCCAGCGATCTTCATGCCGAAAGCCATGTTGTCGAAGACCGTCATGTGCGGATAAAGCGCGTAGGACTGGAACACCATGGCGATGCCGCGCTTCGACGGCGGGACGTCGTTGACGAGCTGGCCATCGATATACATCTCGCCGCCCGTGATGTTCTCAAGGCCGGCGATCATGCGCAGCAGCGTTGACTTGCCGCAACCCGACGGCCCCACGAAGACGATGAACTCACCCTGGTTGATCTCCAGGTCGATGCCGTGGAGGACATCCACGGAGCCGTAGGATTTACGGATTTCCTTTAGAGTAAGTCCTGTCATTTGGTGCTCCCCTCCTGATCCTTAGGCGAGACGGGCGAAATACGCCCCCCAAGCCGGAATATCGATCTTGTCGCCGTAGTTGTTGCTGGTGAAACCGTGTCCCGTCAATGCCTGCCATTCTCCCATCGGTAAGCTGACGTTGATTTCCACCGGGCTCATGTTGAAAACGCAGAGCAATTGCTCGTTGCCATATCTGCGCGTGAAGACGAGCCCATCGCCTTGCGGCTGCTCGAATTCGATCTCGCCCTTGGCAAACGCCGGATGCTGCTTGCGAAAGGCGAGGAAGCGGCGGTAGTGCTCGAGCACGGAATTCTCGTCGCCCTGCTGCACGCTGACGGCGCGCAGGATATGCTCGACCGGCACCGGCAGCCACGGCGTGACGGTCGAAAAGCCGCCCTGGGAAACCTGCGAGTCCCAGACCATAGGCGTGCGGCAGCCGTCGCGTCCCTTGTACTCCGGCCAGAACTGGATGCCGTATGGATCCTGCAGGTCCTGGTAGGCAAGATCGGCTTCGGTCAGGCCGAGCTCCTCACCCTGATAGAGGCAGACGGAGCCACGCAGGGTCATCAGCAGGGAAGCATATTGCTTGGCAAATGCGTCATGATCGGCGACGAGCGAACCCCAGCGGCTGACATGACGCATGACGTCGTGATTGGAGAATGCCCAGCAGGCCCAGCCATCGGGCGCTGCGGCGGCGAAATCTTCCATCACTTCTTCGACGCGCTCCGGCGAAAGCGGATCGGGGGCGAGAAACTCGAAGGCATAGCACATATGCATCTTGTCGTTTCCGGAAGTGTATTCGCCGACGATCTCCAGGCCGCGCTGGCTGTCACCTACTTCGCCGACGGCCGCGATTGCCGGAAATTCTTCCAGAACCGCACGGAAGCGCTTCAGAAACTCCAGGTTCTCCGGCCGGTTCTTGTCGTAGATGTGTTCCTGGAAATTATAGGGGTTCACCGCCGGCGCGGTCGAAGCGTTGCGGCGGGCGGGCGGCAGCGCCGGATTGTCGCGCAGCTGCTGGTCGTGAAAGTAAAAATTGATCGTGTCGAGACGAAAGCCGTCGACGCCGCGCGTCAGCCAAAAGCGGACAACATTGAGCAACCGGTCCTGTACTTCCGGATTGTGCAGGTTCATGTCCGGCTGCGAGGTCAGGAAATTGTGCAGGTAATACTGCATGCGCCGCGGATCCCACGCCCATGCCGAGCCGCCGAAAATCGACAGCCAGTTGTTCGGCGGCGCGCCATCCGGCTTTGCATCCGCCCAGACATACCAATCCGCCTTTGCATTCGTCTTGCTGGAACGGCTTTCGGCAAACCAGGGGTGCTGGTCCGAGCTGTGCGAGATGACGAGGTCGATCATCACCTTGATGCCGAGGCGATGGGCCTCTGCGATCATCGTGTCGAAATCCACCAGCGTGCCGAAGATCGAATCGACGTTCTCGTAGTCCGAAACGTCGTAGCCGAAATCGCGCATCGGCGAGGTGAAGAAGGGTGAAATCCAGATCGCGTCGGCACCGAGGTTTGCTACATACGGAAGGCGGGCGGTGATGCCCTTCAGATCACCGATGCCGTCGCCGTTTGAATCCTGAAAGGAGCGCGGGTAGATCTGATAGATTACCGCACCGCGCCACCAGTCCTTGTCGACGGTCAAATTGGTTTGGGATGCTATGCTCATGTCTGTTCCTGCGGGATGTGTCGTATTGGGATGATCAGCCCCCCTTGACCGAACCGGCGAGCAGGCCGCGCACCAGATAGCGCTGCAGCCCGAAGAAGACGAGCAACGGTATGATGATGGTGACGAAGGCCGAAGCCGTTAGGATTTCCCAGTTGCCGCCGCGCGAGCCGAGCAGCGCGTTCAGCGCGCCGGTCAGCACGAGGTGCTGCCTGTCGGTGCCGAGGAAGACCATGGCAACAAGCAGGTCGTTCCACACCCAGAGGAACTGGAAGATCGCGAAGGATGCAAGTGCGGGGAAAGAAAGAGGCAAAACGATGCGGACGAAGATTTCGAAATCGCTCGCGCCATCGACGCGCGCCGATTCGATGATCTCCTTCGGCAGCCCTGCGATATATGCGCGGAGCAGGTAGATGGCGAGCGGCATGCCGAAGGCCGTGTGCGCCAGCCAGATGCCGAGATAGGTCTTGGACGGCGCATCGAAAGCCGCGCCGACCATATTGTAGAGGCGCAGCAGCGGGATCAGCGACATCTGCAGCGGCACGACGATGAGACCGACGACGAGCGCGATCAACAGTGCGCGGCCCGGGAACTCCATCCAGCTCAAGGCGTATGCTGCAAAGGCAGCTATGAGGATCGGAATGATGGTCGCCGGGATCGTCACCGTCAGCGAATTGATGAAGGATTGGCCGATGCCCTCGCCCGTCAAAACCGTCCGGTAGTTCTGCATCGTGAATTCCGGCGGCGTTGCGATCGAAACGTAGACGCGCCGGCCGCCGTCGTCCGGGCCGAAGGGGCCATTCTTTGTGTAGCGGTAGCTGCCGTCGCTGTCGACGAGCAGCGAGACGCCGTCGCCGAGGTCGGCGGTCTCACCGGCGCTGTAGGCAGCGGGCTGCTGGACACGCGTGCCGAAGGCTTTGATCGAACGTCCCTGCTGGCCTTCCAGGACATTGCCGGCGATCACATAGGTCGCGCCCTCTTGCTTCTGCTGGTCGGGCTGTCCAAGGCGCGATGCCACGGTTCGGGAGGAGCCGGCGAAGGCTGTCCACCAGCCGGAGACGACGAGCTGGTCCTTGTCTCGCAGCGCGCTGATGAAGATGCCGAGCGTCGGAATCAGCCACAGGATCACGATGACCAGAACAACGAAGTGCACGAAAAGGCGAGCGGGGCCAATCTTGAAGAAATCTCTGGCAAGCGTCATCTCAGTGGCCTCCCAGCTCACGATTGGCGCGGCGGACGTTCCAGACCATGATCGGCGTCACGGCCAGCATGATGATGAGGGCGATGACGGCGCTTCGGCCGGAATCGCCGCCTCCGCGGAACATCCAGTTGAACATCAGATTGGCAAGAACCATCGAGTTCCATTGACCGTTGGTCATGGTCAGAACGATGTCGAAGACCTTCAGCACGAGAATGGTGATGGTGGTCCACACGACGGCGATCGATCCCCAGACCTGCGGCACCATGATGCGCCAGAAGATTTGCCAGCCGTTGGCGCCGTCGATGACAGCCGCCTCGATGGTTTCTTCCGGAATACCGCGCAGCGCTGCGGAAAGAATGACCATGGCAAAGCCCGTCTGGATCCAGATCAAGATCACCATGAGGAAGAAGTTGTTCCAGAAGGGCACCGAAATCCACACCTGCGGCGTGCCGCCGAAAAGCTGCACGATCGCGTTCAAGAGCCCGATCTGGGTGTCGTTGCCGCCGCGAAACTCGTAGATGAACTTCCAAATGACGGATGCGCCGACGAAGGAGATCGCCATCGGCATGAAGACGATGCTCTTGGCGATGTTGCCCCACCAGATGCGGTCGGTCATCACTGCGATGACCAGGCCGAAGAACGTGCAGGCCGCCGGAACGACGGCAAGCCAGAGAATATTATTGAAGATGGATTGGCGAAATTCACGATCGCCGAAGGCCCACTGGTAATTTGCAAAGCCGACGAACTGCTCACCGGAGCGATCGTAGAAGGAGAGGATGAGGGTCGCCACGACGGGGTAGACGAGATAGACGATCAGCAAAAACAGCGCCGGCCCGAGAAAGAGCCACGGGCGGATCATCGCACGGCGGTTCAGATTGCGCGCTGCCGAACGAATGTCGCCATCCTTCACGGGGAGCGCCAGATCCAGAATCTTGTTCGAAAAATAGAAGTAGGCCGAGCAGGCGAATACCGCCACCACCACAACGCCCAACGCGGAAACTATCTGCGACAGCATTCGTCCCTCCCCGTGCTACCCTTGCCCATGTTGAAGGGCCGACACCAGTTACCGTCAAATTCTTTATGCGTTTGATCACAGTATCCGGCGTTGACCGGCCCCCCACGGGTCCGGTCATTCGTGCCAGCAATGCCGCGGGTTTGCCGCGGCACCGGCAATCGCGATTACTTGATGGCGTCCCAGGAGGCCTGGATTTCCTTGCCGGTGTCTTGCGCAGACTTGCCGCCGACGAAATCGACCATGCCGGTCCAGAAGGCGCCTGCGCCGATCTTGCCGGGCATTAGGTCCGAACCGTCGAAGCGGAAGGTCGTGGCCGTCGTCAAGATCTCGCCTTCCCTCTTCATCTGCTCGTTGGCATAGGCCGCGGTGTTCACACCCTTGTACGGCGTCAGGAAGCTCGACTGCGCCATCCAGACCTCATGCGCGATCGGCGTCTTCAGGAATTCGACGAAAGCGCGGGCGGCCTTCGAATCCTTGGTGATCGAGACAAGCGTGCCGGCACCGAGAACCGGCTTGCCGAGGTCGGCATGCGCCGCATAGGTCGGCATATAGAAGAAGTCGGCGTCCTGACCGAGCTTCGTGCCTTCGGGGAAGAAGGACGGGATGAACGAAGCCTGATGGTGCAGGTAGCACTTCGGCGGAACGGCGAAGAGACCTTTCGGGCTGTCGCGGAAGTCGGTCGAAGCAACGGCCGCAGCACCGCCATCGACATAGCTCTCGTTCTTGGCGAACTTGCCGAATTCATCGATTGCAGCAACGACGGCCGGGTCGGTGAACTTCACTTCGTTCGTGGTCCACTTGTCATAGACATCCGGCTTGTTCATGCGCAGCATGATGTCTTCGATCCAGTCGGTCGCAGGCCAGCCGGTCGCACCGCCAGACCCGAGGCCGATGCACCACGGAACGCCGCCGTCCTTGACGATCTGATCCGTCAGGGCATGGAGCTCTTCCATCGTGGTCGGAACCTTATATCCAGCTTCCTTGAAGTTTTCCGGAACATACCAGACAAGCGACTTCACGTCGGCCTTGTACGGGAATGCATAGTAACCGTCCTTGCCGTCCTTGCCCTTGTAGGTGCCGTAACCGACCCAGCTGTCGCCTGCGCCGTAATTTTCCTTCACCCACTTGGAATTCTCCTCGCCCAGCGGCGTCAGGAGGCCCTTGCTGGCGAGATCGGCCAGGAGGCCGGGCTGCGGCAGGATCGCGACGTTCGGAGGCGAGCCCGCCTGCGTATCGATGACGATCTGCTGTTCGTAGTTTTCAGAGGATGAATAGGTGGCATCGACGCCCGTCGCCTCAGTGAAATAAGCCAGAATGCTGCGGAAAAAGGCCTCGTCCTCACCGCGCCACGGCCCGAAGATTGTCAACGGCTCGCCTTTCAAATCGGCGTGAGCTGCCTTGAACTCGTCATAGCTTTTCCAGTTGAACTTCGTATCCTGGCCTGGAGGAAACTTCAGATCGGCAGCAGAAGCTGCCCCGGCAAACAGCGCCGTTACGGCAACGCCCATCAACAGAATTTTTTTCATGTGATCAACCTCCCATCACAATCCCAACGGCGCTTCCCAACCTCCCGAGAGCAAATTTCAAAGCGCTTTGACACTCATTTCACTTTCGGCAGAAAAGAGTCAAGCCATTTCCAAAATACCGCGGAACGAGACGCTTGCATTGCCCATTGCAGCGGCACCTGGAGGGGAATATGGAGCGATTTTTCTTGAGTCAAGCGCCGGAGTTGCTACATAATTGAAAGCGCTTTGGACGCAGGGAGGCGTGTTGAGGGCGCTGAGGAGGAAACGCGGCAGGTGAATCTCAAACAGCTCTCGGAAATGCTTGGTCTTTCGCAGACGACCGTCAGCCGTGCACTCAATGGCTATCCTGAAGTCAACGAGGCGACGCGCGAACGTGTGCTTCGCGCCGTCAAGGAAACGGGATACCGGCCGAACAAGGCGGCTCAGCGTCTCGCGACCGGCAAGGCGGGTTCGATCGGACTGGTGATGCCGATGGCGCCCGGCCATCAATCGGATATACATTTTGGCGAGTTCCTGGCCGGTCTCGGAGAAGAGGCCGTCCGGCAGGACTTCCATCTCGTCATCATGCCCTCTGACCCCGACGACGAAGTGGCTGCACTTCGCCGCCTCGCGATCAGCGGCAATGTCGATGCGCTTTTCGTTGCCTATATGCGCGCTCACGACCCGCGCCTGGCGATGCTGAAATCGCTGGCGATGCCGTTCATAGTGCATGGCCGCTCGTTCGGGTCGGAGCCGGATTATCCCTTTCTCGATATCGACAACGAGACCACCTTCTACGATGCCGCGAAACTCCTTTTGCAGCTCGGCCATACGCGATTCGCGCTGATGAACGGGCCGGCGCATCTCGACTTTGCGATCCGCCGGAAGAACGGCGTCGTCGCGGCCTTGTCGGAACGGGGACTGGCCCTTTCCAAAACCTGCGTCAGTCACTCGCTGATGACCGACGAGCAAGGCCTGATCGCGATGGAGCAGTTTCTGCAGATGGCGGAGCGTCCGACTGCCGTCCTCTGTTCCAGCACCGCGCTCGCACTCGGCGCGATCCGCGCCCTGAACCAGGCCGGCCTGAAGCTCGGTGAGGATATCTCGCTCATCGCCCATGACGACGAGCTGCCGCTTCTGAAGCCGGAGAATTTTTCGGTCCCGCTGACGACGACGCGCTCGTCTCTTCGTGCCGCCGGCGCCCGGATTGCGCAGCGCCTGATCGGCACCGTCAAAGAGACCGGCTCCTATCCGGAGCACGAGCTGTGGAAAGCGGAGCTGATCGTTAGGGCCTCGACCGGCCCTGCACCGCGATAGGCCTCAAAATTTCGGCGGCGTCTGGCCGGCCGCGCGATGCCCGGCAATGACGGTATTGGCCATCAGCATGGCGATCGTCATCGGGCCGACGCCACCGGGAACCGGGGTGATCACCGCGGCAACATTCGATGCTTCCTCGAAGGCGACGTCGCCGACCAGCCGTGTTTTGCCCTCGCCCCTTTCCGGTGCGGCGATGCGGTTGATGCCGACATCGATGACAGTGGCGCCGGGCTTGACCCAATCGGCCTTGACCATCTGCGGCCGGCCGACGGCCGCAACCAGGATATCGGCATTGCGGCAGACGGCGGGCAGATCCTTGGTGCGCGAATGAGCAATCGTCACCGTCGCATTGGCATTGAGCAGCAACTGCGCCATCGGCTTTCCAAACAGGTTCGATCGGCCGATGACGACGGCGCTCAGCCCAGACAGGTCCTCGCCATGCATTCGGCGGACGAACACCATGGCACCGGCCGGCGTGCAGGAGACGAGGCCAGTTTCAAGGTCGCCAGTCGCAAGCTTGCCGGCATTGACGACGTGCAGCCCGTCGACATCCTTTTCCGGCAGGATCGACTGGATGATCGGATCGCTGTTCAGATGCTTCGGCAGCGGTAGCTGTACGAGGATGCCATGGATCGAGGGATCGGCGTTGAGTGACGAAACGAGCGCGGCAAGCTCTTGTTGCGTCGTCTCGGCCGACAGGGTGTGCTGTACCGACTTGAAGCCGCATTGCTTGGCCATCTTGCTCTTTGCATTGACATAAGCATGGCTTGCCGGATCGTCGCCGACGATCACAACGGCAAGCCCGGCCTTCACGCCGCTCTGCTTTTCGAGCGAAGCCGCTGCCATCTTTACTGTTTCGATTATCGAAGCGGCCACCTGCTTGCCATCGATCACTGTCGTCACGCGATTCTCCTGCACTGCCTCGCGCGCAAACTAGGCTCTCGCCAGCCGCGCTGTTTGCCTCAGAACGCCGTATCCTGTTTAAAAGCGGCAAATGCAAGAGCTTTAACATCTTCCCGGCGCTAAAGTATCTGGGTTGGTCAAGCGGCGTTGACGGACCATACCCGACCGTTGCGCAAGAGCGCGTTGGCGAGGATATGAAGCTTGCGCATCACGAGGTTCCGCGCGCGATTTCGATGATGCCGCGGCCGAGATCAACGATGGCCGGCGCCGTGGGATTGCAGCCTGTCGCGCAGGAAGGCGAGCCGATCGCGCAGCAGTTCGAGTTCGCCGGCTGCCACCTCCGGTTGTTCCGGGACCGTTAGCGTGTGCGCGGCACGTGGGGGACGCTCTCGCAAGAGGCGCAAACCAAGCATGCCAGCAAGGCCGATTGCCATTGCAAGTGCAGCCCCGACAGCAGAGCGAACCGGAAGTCCGGGGCCGGCGGCAACGGCAGTGGTCTTTATCGGCTTGGCGGCAGTGATCGGAGCGACGATGGAAGCCGTCGCTCTAACGGCATCTGCCATCCGCGATCTCGCCGCCTCTGTCTTGTCGCGCAGTTCGGTCAGTCTGGCGAGATCGACACCGGTGTCCCGGCTCATTGCGATCAGCGTGTTGCGCTGATCGTTCAGCGTCTTTCGTGCTTCTGCGGCTGCCTTGAGAGCGGCATTTGCGTCTTGGGCCTGGCGAGCCAGCTCCTTCGCAACCTTCTCCTTCAGGCCGTCAACGACAGCCTGCTGTCCGAGACGGCGCGGATGGCGCGGACCGAGCTCGTTCGAAAGCAGCGACAGCGTCGCCTTCTCGGTGACGTATTTGTCGCGCGCGTCCTGCAGCGCAGGCGAAATCACTTCGAGTGGCAAGGAACCGTTGAGCACATCGCCGGGCTTGGCCACCTTGAGACGATCGGTCTCTTGTTTGGCAAGCGTGATCCGCTGCTCGGCGACCTTGAGATCGGCGTCAAGCTGGTTGATGCGCTGCTGAAGATCACTTGCGACTTTGACGTTGCCTTCGCCGCTGCTTGCGGTGAAGGCGACCAGCTGCGCCTTCACGTCCTCATAGGCCTTGCGCAACCCTGCGCCTGCCTCCGCCGATGCAGGAGGCCCGCTGGACGTCAGCATATCGGAAAGCCAGGAAGCGATACGCAAAGACTTGGCGCCATCGGCCGTCGTGACTGTCAGACGGACTGCGCCCTGCGTTCCATCCGCATTGGCCTCGACCATTCCCGCAAGCGCCGCTTCCGCACGCGAGGCCGCGTCGGCCGCAACACCAGTGCCCGATAGGAGATCAAGTGCTACGCCGATCGCGGATTGGTCGCCGGTGAACTCTGGATCGCGATCGAGCTTCAGCGCCCCTACGGCGGCAGACATGGTGCGGCCGGAAAGCAGGCGTTTCACGGCTGCCGCGGTCACGGCGCCGCGCTCGGCTTTGCCCGCCTGCACTTGAAATGCCGCCTCCGCCGCATAATGGGGGGGGTCGGCAGGCATCAGCAAGGGGATGCCTGCGCCGATCAAGGCAGCAACTGCGATTGTGCCGATCGGCTTCGCCAAACTGCGGCGGCGGACGGGTCGAGCGCTGAGATTTGCTGCGTCTACCTGCCGGGCCTCGGCAGACGCCTCCGGTTTATACTGCGGCGGCTGCGGCGGACGGACATCGTTTGCGGCACGAAGACGTGTTTCGAGGATTGTCTCGATGCGTTCGACCAGATGCGACGGTTGGGGCGGTGCGCTCCGCTGCAGGCGCTGCTCTTCGAGTGCTTTTCCGATCACCCTCAGCAGTTCGGCCTCCGAGGGGCGAACGGGAAGGGTTTCGAGATTTCGGTCTCGTGCATCGATAGGCCCCGCCGTTGCCGCTCGACGCCTATCAATGCTGCCTCTTAACCTGCTGTCATACATGACGCCCTATCTCAAGCGCACGAGCCGAGCCGCCCGTAGGAAGCGGATGATTAAGACACTCTAAATTTTCATGGCAAAGAAATGGTTAACACAGCGAGGCAAGAAGCAGGGTCTCAGTGAGCCCCCTCGCTCTGTTCCTGCGGTAACGGCAAGGGGACGCTGTTGTTGCCCGCCTGGCTAAGGATGCGCTCGCGGCGATTGAAGCGGTATTGCATCACGTAAAACAGAAAGACCGGGATGCCGAGCACATAACGCCGCCAGAGACGGGCCGGTTCCTGCAGCATCCGGTAGGCCCACTCCAGCCGCATCATGCGAACGGTTTCCGGAGCGCGGGGAACAACTCCGGAGATGAAATCGAAGAGCGCCCCGACAGTCAGAACAAGCCGGGCATGGTCGGCGCGAATGTGATGATGCGCCCACTTCTCCTGCAGCGGCGTTCCCATGCCAATGATCAGGATGTCGAGGTCCTGGCGCTCAACCTCGTCGATGAGCTCCGTTGGGTTCTCCTTGTCGAAATAACCGTCCGAAATGACGATGAATTCGTGCCAGGGCGCATGCTTGCGGAAATTCGCTGCGGCTTTTTCGACGACTTCGCGCCTGCCGCCGATCAGGCCGACACGGCGCGGATTTTCCATATAGGTCAGAAAGGCGGGAACGAAGTCCGTGCCATTGAGATTGGCAGGAAACGGCGCCCCATGCGCTATCTTGGAAGCGATGTTCAGGCCGATGCCGTCCGGCAGGACAAGATTCTGCAGGAGGATATCCCGGTATTCGCCATCGCGCAGCGTCGTCAGCATGTTGTGAGCGTTGACGAAGGAAATGACGGTCTGGCCGACAGGAAACGAGGCGAGCTCGTTGATGAAGACGAGCGCGTCGTCCCATCCGAGGTCGCACACCGGCACGTCGAAGATCGTGCGGCGCGATGCGAGAACCGCGAAATTCGCGATCAGGTTCATTCCAACCTCCAGCTAGGGTGCTTCACGCGCCCAACATCCCGGAAAACACAAGATATATTCCGCACCAGCAGGTTTTTACGAACCGGCAGCACCCGCCCCGCCTGCAGCAAGTCCCGAATGCTGCATCGGGAATATGAAGGGAGCTATAGCAGGTGGGTTTCAAACAACTCTTAGAAAAGTCGTTCGAATTCCGCCGCCGCTTTCAAGGCTTTGTTAAGCTTGTGCGCCAAAGCGCTGCGGCTTTTCGATCCCCGCAATGCCGCCAATCTGCTCGACGAGGAAGTCGACGAGCAGCCGGACCCGGGCAACGCCGGCGCGTTCGGGGACAATCAGCATGCTGAGCGGGACAGGCCGCAGCGAATAGTCCGGCAAGATCACCTCAAGCTTGGCAGCCGTCACGAGATCGTCGACAAGCCATTGATGGGTCGGTGCGATGCCGCGCCCGGCGACCATGGCCTGGCGTGCAGCAAGCCCATGGTCGACCCGAAAGCGCCCTTCAAAGGGAACGGCATGGTCTTCGCCTCCAGGCCCCCGCAAAGCGAGCATGTCGCTCCCTGCCACATTCGACATACGGATGCCTTCATGACCGAGCAAATCCTGCGGGACAACCGGCTTGCCCCGCGCTGCAAGATAGTCCGGTGACGCGACGAGCAGACGCCGGGACTGGCCGAGCGCCCGCAGCTTCATCGAACTGTCGGTGAGCGGGCCTAAGCGAAGCGCGATATCGACGCCTTCCCGCACAAGGTCGACACGCTCATCGGTAAGGCTGAGGTCGACTCCGATATCGGGATAGCGGTCCTGAAACGCGAAGATCAGCCGGCTGACGTGCAGAACCCCAAAAGCCGCAGTGCAGGAGATCCGGATCGTGCCGGCCGTCGCACCGCGCGTGCCCCGCGCCTCATCGCCGGCCTGTTCGACAAGGCGCAGGATCTGGACGCTGTTGGCATAATATCGGCTGCCTTCATCGGTCAGCGCGACACGCCGGGTGGTCCTGCTCAGCAGAGGCACGCCGACGGCCTCCTCAAGCTCCCGCAAATGCCGCGTGACCGTCGACTGACCGACCCCGAACTCGCGCGCGACCGCCGACAGGCTGCCGCGTTCGGCAACACGGATGAAGGTTCGCATACGTTCCAGCGTAACGTCTGAACTATCCATTATTCGGCATAATCTTATGCATTACGCACATCTAGTGGATGATTTAAACCCTGTCTACCTATGGGTCAGTTCTCACCATCAAGGATCACTGGCTATGAAAGTTCTGCTTGTCTTCGCTCATCCCGAACCGCGCTCGCTCAATGGGGCACTACGAGACGTTGCCATGAAGGCGCTCGAGGCCCAGGGCCATGAGGTGCGCGTGTCCGACCTGTATGCCGGGGGCTGGAAATCCGAGATTGACCGTGCCGACTTTCCATCGCTGGAAACGGATACGCGGTTCATGCCTGTCGCTGCATCCAAGAGAGCTTTCGAAACTGGGGCGCTGACCGAGGATGTCAAAACCGAGATCGATAAGCTCCTGTGGGCCGATATGCTAATCCTCCAGTTTCCGCTTTGGTGGTTCAGCATGCCGGCAATCCTCAAGGGCTGGGTCGAGCGGGTCTATGCCTATGGG
>NZ_JABEPH010000360.1:0-6023 GCF_013004495.1 Rhizobium sp. SEMIA 4085 | reverse complement strand
CTATCCGTCGTCTATGTGCCGACCGACGTCCGCCCCGTCGGCCGCGCTCTTGGCGCTCGCTTTGACAGCACCCTCGACGAGCGGCTCGAGCAATCCCGTCACGTAGGCGCAGTGCGCACCTCGATGCTGCAGGATCTTTTGGCCGGAAAGCCGCTCGAAATCGTGCCTCTCACCGGCATGATCATCACGCTGGGACGGCTCGTGTCGGTGCCGACGCCGGTCTCCGAAACGGTATTCGCGCTGGTCTCGCAGCTCGATCGGGAGAACCAGCGGTAGACTGTTCCGGCACCTGCCAGACGTTTTATGACATTCATATATCTTCACCCGTGAGCGCGAATGGATTTCCTATCCGCATCGGCGGTAGCCTTCGGCATCATGCAAAGGTGAAATGCCATGCGTCTGATGTTTTCGCCCTTTTCGTTTCCTCCTTCGCGCCACAAGACCGGAGCGCGCCAGATGCGCGAACGCCGGACGGCGCAAATCCTGATGATCTTCGGCATCGTGCTTGCCTTTGTCGAACTCTACGTCATCATCGCCAATCTCTGGCAGTTGTCGTGAGGTAAGATGCCCGAAGCACTGCCTGCGCTGCTCCCGCAGTCCTAGAGCAGCAGCGTCCGGCGCCTTACGCCCTCGCGCAGCCCAACTCTTCCTTAACCGGCGTCCCCTAACATTAGCGGCAATAGACATTTAATCCGCAAAGACCGATGCTAAAACCGAACTTCCGCTTTACCCATTATGATCTTCACGAGCAGCGCGCCGGAACCGTTATCGAGGTGGCACTGAATGCGGTGAACAATGTGCGGCTGATGACGGGGCCGAACTATCAGCGCTTCACCGAGGTTCTCGATTTCAGGTATATCGGCGGAGTTGCCAAAAAATCGCCCATCAGGCTCGCCATTCCCGAAAGCGGCCGCTGGCATCTGATCGTGGACATGGAAGGCCATCACGGGCTTGCCGAATCCGCAGTGAAGGTGATTGCCGCGCCGGCGGGACAGAAGCACGCGTCATAAAAGTCACCGGATGGCAACTAGCGCGGATTGCGCTCCTTTCTGAGCTTCGCCCAATATTCCAGCCGTTTGCGGATATCGCGCTCGAAGCCGCGCTCCGGCGGATCGTAGAAGGTCTGGCGGCCCATCTTCTCCGGAAAATAGTCCTGGCCCGAAAAGGCGTCGGGCTCGTCGTGGTCGTAGCGATAGCCCTCGCCGTAACCTTCGCCCTTCATCAGCTTGGTCGGCGCGTTCAGGATATGCTTCGGCGGCAGCAGCGAGCCGTTCTCTTTCGCCGCCTGCGTGGCGGCCTTGAAAGCAGTGTAGACGGCATTGGATTTCGGGGCGGTCGCCAGATAGACGCAGGCCTGTGCGAATGCCAATTCACCTTCCGGTGACCCAAGGTAATCATAGGCGTCCTTGGCGGCATTGCAGATGACCAGCGCCTGCGGATCGGCAAGGCCGATATCCTCCACCGCCATGCGCACCAGCCGCCGCCCGAGATAGAGCGGGTCCTCGCCGGCATCGAACATGCGGGCGAGATAGTAGAGCGCTGCATCCGGATCGGAGCCGCGCACGGACTTATGCAGCGCGGAGATGAGATTGTAGTGGCCGTCCTGCGCCTTGTCATAGACCGGGGCACGGCGCTGCACGATGCGCGTCAGCGCTTCGGTATCGTACGTCTCACCGTCGCGGGCGGCGCGCCAGACCTCCTCGGCAAGTGTCAGTACGGCACGGCCGTCGCCGTCTGCCATGCGCAAGAGGCTGGCGCGTGCATCCGCCGTCAGCGGCAGCGCCTGGCCTTCGGCTGTCTCGGCGCGCTTCGGCAGTTCTTCCAGGCTTTCTTCATCATGCGATTTGAAGGTCAGAACGCGTGCGCGAGACAAGAGAGCGGCATTGAGTTCGAAGGACGGATTCTCTGTGGTGGCACCGACGAGGATGATGGTGCCGTCTTCCATGACCGGCAGGAAGCTATCCTGCTGGGCACGGTTGAAGCGGTGGATTTCGTCGACGAAAAGCAGCGTCTGGCGGCCGTCCATGCGCCGCAGGCGCGCGGTGTCGAAAACCTTCTTCAGGTCGGCGACGCCGGAGAAGATCGCCGAGATCTGTTCGAAGGCGAGGCCCGCTTCACCGGAAAGCAGCCGGGCAACGGTCGTCTTGCCGGTGCCGGGCGGTCCCCAGAAGATCATGGAGCCGAGCGAGCCGCTTGCGATCATCCGGCGCAATACGCCGTCCTCGCCCGTCAGGTGTTCCTGGCCGGTGACTTCGGCAATCGTCTGTGGCCGGAGCCGATCGGCGAGAGGCCGCCTGTTGGCGACCTCCTCTGGAACACGCGGTGCGAAGAGATCGTCGCTCATCGGAAGAACTGCCTTATCCGCTGGCCCTCGCGCTCGATCTCGACGCGCCAGAAACCCGGGTCCGCGTCGGCCATCTGTTCCAACTCCTCCGTTGTCTGTACCGGTGCGCCATTGATCGAAACGATGATGTCCTTCGGCTCGAAGCCGAGACGCGCTGCAGGCGAGCCATCCTTCACAGCGGCAACGACGACACCGGTCGATTCCGTCGGCATGCGAAGCTCGTCGGCGACGCGCGGCGACAGGTTCTCGACGACAGTACCGGTGAAGGGCGTGCGCCCGCCAATCGTGCGCTGGTCACGCGGCGAGGGTTCCGGCGCCCGGTCGAGCTTCAGCGCCACCTGCTGTTCGCCGCCATTCTCGGCCACGGTCAGGTTGACGGAGCTGCCGAGGCCCGCCGTCGTCAGACGATAGAGAAGCGCGTCGGGATGCTCGACCGGAACGCCGTTCACCGCCGTGACGATCTCGCCGGCTCTCAAACCCGCCTTGGATGCAGGACCGCCATCCGTCACTTTCACGATCAGTGCGCCGCGTGCCTTGTCGAGACCGAGCGCCTCTGCAACCTCGGAGGTCACCGCGTCGAAGGTGGCACCGACATAGGGACGTTCGAACGACTTCACGCCAGCGTCGGCCGATGCCAGGAACACCTTCACCAGATTGGCGGGGATTGCGAAGCCGATACCGTTCGAGCCGCCGCCGCGCGAGAAGATCGCCGTATTGATGCCGATCAGTTCACCCTTCATGTTCATCAGCGCACCGCCCGAATTGCCTGGATTGATCGACGCGTCGGTTTGAATGAAGAAGCCGAACTCGTTCTTGACGACCTGGTTGCGCGCAAGCGCCGAAACGATGCCGCTCGTCACCGTCTGGCCGACGCCGAAGGGATTGCCGATCGCAAGCACGAGATCGCCGACCTCGACGGCATCCGAATTGCCGATCGCCAGCGTCGGGAAGCTCGCCTTGGTTTCGATCCTCAGCACCGCGAGATCGAGCCGGTCGTCACGCAGCACGACCTTGCACGGGAACTCGCGGCCGTCCGACAGCGCCACCTTGATGTCGTCCGCACCCTCGATGACGTGATTATTCGTCACCACTGTGCCGTTCGCTTCAACGATGACGCCAGAGCCGAGCGAGGATTGCTTTTCGGTGCGATTCGGCATCTGCTGGCCGAAGAATTGCTCGAAGAAAGGGTCGCCTGCGAAGGGAGATTGGCGCTGGATGATCTTCTCTGCGTAGACATTCACCACGGCGCCCGACGTCTGCTTGACGAGCGGCGCGAAGGAAAGCTGCAGTTCCGCCTGGCTTTGCGGCACCGCCTTCGCGTCCTGCGCATCTGCGCCGAACGGCAAAGCGACGACCAGCGCAAAGAGCGAAATGGAAGCGCGTTTCAACAGGCCTTGCATTGGAATCCCTTCTGAATTCGTATTGAGAAAGTGTTGTAGCGCTGGACGTTAGAAAGGAAAGAGGGCGGAAGCATGAAGGATTAAGGCAGGTTTGAAAGCACGTGAGGAACTTGCGGCATGAAATTGATATCAAAAGCGAAAACATGGACGAAGTCACTGAGGCGTGACATTGCCGCATTATGGCTTGCCGCCCGCGACCCACGCGTTCCGTGGCTTGCAAAAGCGACGGCTGCAGCAGTGGCGGCCTATGCGCTTTCACCTATCGATCTGATCCCGGATTTCGTGCCCGTCCTCGGCTATCTCGACGACCTCGTCATCGTGCCGCTCGGCATTCTGTTGGCCGTCAAGCTCGTCCCGCCGCAGATCATGGCCGAACTCCGCAAGGAGGCCGCATTGCGCGCCAGCCGTCCGGCCAGTAGCAGAGCGGGGCTCCTTTTCGTCCTTGCCGTCTGGACTTGCTGCTTCATCTTTCTGGTACTGGCGTTCCTTTGAGGCGCTACCTCCCTGAAGCAGGAAGATTTGCATGAGACGTTCCCTCACCCTTGCCATAATTGCCTTGTCCGCTGCATCTTTGAGCTCTGGCGCCGCGGAAGCCGCGAGCTTCGACTGCGATGCAAAAGAGCTGAAGCCGGACGAAAAGGTGATCTGCGACAACCGCGCGCTCAATGATGCCGACGTGAAGATGACGACGACGTTCGACCTTCTTTCAGGCCTGCTCGCCATGGGCTCGCGCGGCACGCTGCAGGACGAGCAAACGGCCTGGCTGAAGAAGCGCCAGGAATGCGGGGCTGATGCCGCCTGCATCAAGGCCGCCTATGACGAGCGGATGAAACAGCTTGACGAGACCTACAAAAACATCAACCGGCCGCTATAGCCGCGCCTGCAAAGCCCTCTGCAGAGGAAGGCATTCCGTATTGCCTTGGACAGCCAGGCAAAACGGCGCCCGCATTCCGCAAGGCAGCCGTTTCCTGATCAAGACTTGCAGTTGTCAGCGGCCGCCGAGATCGCGCACCGCGCCGCGGTCCGCGCTGGTCGCGAAAGCCGCATAGGCCTTCAGCGCCGTCGTGACATTGCGCTTGCGGTGTTCGGCCGGATGCCAGCCCTTCTCTTCCTGCTCAAAACGGCGGGTCGCAAGTTCAGCGTCGCTGATGCGCAGGCTGATCGTGCGGTTCGGGATGTCGATATCGATCATGTCACCCGGGCGCACCAAGCCGATCGTGCCACCGTTGGCCGCTTCCGGCGAAACGTGGCCGATCGAGAGGCCGGAGGTGCCGCCGGAGAAGCGGCCGTCGGTGATCAGCGCGCACGCCTTGCCGAGGCCCTTCGACTTCAAATAGCTCGTCGGATAGAGCATTTCCTGCATGCCGGGGCCGCCCTTTGGGCCCTCGTAGCGGATGACGACGACGTCGCCCGCGACCACCTCATTGCCGAGGATGGCTTTCACCGCAGCATCCTGGCTTTCGTAGACCTTGGCCGGACCGGAGAATTTCAGGATCGATTCATCGACACCCGCCGTCTTCACGATGCAGCCGTCGAGCGCGAGGTTACCCTTGAGGACAGCCAGGCCGCCATCCTTCGAGAACGGATGCTCGACCGAGCGGATGACGCCCTTTTCCCGGTCGGTATCCAGCTCTTCCCAGCGGGCGCTCTGGCTGAAGGCGACCTGGGTCGGGATGCCGCCGGGGGCCGCGAGGTAGAAGTCGCGAACCGTCTCGCTGCTGGTACGGGTGATATCCCAGCGGTCGATAGCATCACCCAGCGTCTCGGCATGAACGGTCGTGCAGTCGCGGTTGAGCAGACCGCCTTTGTCCAACTCGCCGAGGATCGACATGATGCCGCCGGCGCGGTGGACGTCTTCCATGTGCACGTCGGCCTTGGCCGGCGCGACCTTGGAAAGGCACGGCACGCGGCGCGACAGCGCGTCGATGTCGGCCAGTGTGAAATCGACCTCGCCTTCATGGGCGGCAGCCAGGATGTGCAGAACGGTATTGGTCGAACCGCCCATGGCGATATCGAGCGCCATGGCGTTTTCAAAGGCCCGCTTCGAAGCGATCGTGCGCGGCAGCGCCTTGACGTCGTCCTGCTCGTAGTATCGGCGGGCGAGATCGACGATCAGGTGCCCGGCCTCGACGAAGAGGCGCTTGCGGTCGGCATGGGTTGCAAGCGTCGAGCCGTTGCCGGGCAGCGACAGGCCGAGCGCTTCTGTCTTTTGCACCTACCCCACCCCCCCGGAGACCCGGGCAACCCGGTCTCCGCCCTCCTGTTTGAAATAACTAGTC